>NZ_JBLWTZ010000003.1:0-77331 GCF_048269885.1 Tenacibaculum sp.
AGTTTGCTCGTTTATACGAAGGAGAAGCTTTACCAGAAGTATCGTTACACTATAAAGACTATGCAGAATGGCAACAGAGCGAGGTTCACAAAGAACAACAAGCAAAAGATAAGGAGTATTGGGAGAAAATGTATGTAAATAAAGTAACACCATTAACGTTGTCTTATGATTACATGCGACCAAGGGTTAAAAACGATCTAGGATCCTCTACAGGTATAACTCTTACGGCAGAATTGACAAAAAAGATAAGAAACTTATTAGAGTCAAAAGATGTAACGATGTTTATGTTTTTACTGTCTATTCACAAAATAGTATTGAGTAAATTAAGTGGTCAAGAAGACATAGTTATTGGTACTCCTACCTCAGGAAGAAGCCATGCAGATGTAGAACAAATGGTTGGGATGTTTGTCAATACCTTGGCACTTCGCAGTGCTCCAAGTGGAGAAAAACGTTATGTAGATTACTTATCGGAAGTAAAGGAATTGGTTTTATCAAGTTTTGAACACGAAGAATATCAATATGAAGATTTGATAGAAAGCCTTTCGTTATCTAGAGATGCTAGTCGTAATCCGTTATTTGATGTGATGTTTACATATCAATACGAAGAGGAAGTAGGAGACAAAGTAGAAAAAGGAACAATTGAGTCATACCAATCAGGCAAAAATACAGTCTCTAAATTTGATTTAGAATTTAATGCTTCAGACAACGGGAAAGAAATAGCTTTATCCGTTACCTATTGTACAGCTTTATTTAAAGAAAGCACCATTCAAAATTATATAAAATATGTTGAAAATTGTATTCATCAGGTTTTAAATAGTGCGGAAAAGAAGCTTATAAATCTTGAAGTTATAACTCAAGAAGATAAGGAAAAACTGGTAAATAATGTAGGAAAAGGTATTGTAAATACTTATTATAAAGAGAGTTCTTTCTTAGAGTTATTTAAAAAACAAGTCAAGTTAAACCCCGATTCTATAGCAATAGCTTATGAAGAAAAAGAATTAAGCTATAAAGAATTAGATTATCGTTCAACAGAGGTCGCATTAATGCTACAAGAACAAGGAATAAGACCTCATGATTTTGTAGGACTTTATGTAGAAAGAAATATCTCTATTCCTATAGGTATTTTAGGGATTTTAAAAATGGGAGGAGTATATGTGCCAATAGACATAGAATATCCAGAAGAAAGAGTAAACTTTATAATTTCGGATTCTCAAATAAAATGTTTAATTGCGAATGATTCTAAAAAATTGGAAGCGCTCAGTTTAGAAAAAACAAAAGTTCTTTCAATTGCAACTAACAAACAACACTCTCTTTTAAAAATAAAAAACGTTAATGTACCTACCATTGTTAATGAGGACTTAGCTTATATGATTTATACCTCAGGAACAACAGGAAGACCAAAAGGAGTAATGACTTCACATAGAGCCTTGTCAGATTATGTACATACAGTGATTGGATATTTTGGGTTAAAACCAACAGATAGTATTTTACAACAATCCAGTATTTCGTTTGATACTTCAATAGAAGAAATATTTCCAATATTAGGAGTTGGAGGAAAACTAGTTATTACAGAAGAACGAAGAGATTTTGAAAAAGTGGTGTTAGATTGTTTAAAGCATAAAATTACTGTGCTTAGTACTAACCCATATTTGTTAGAGTATGTAAATGAGCATATAGAAGATTATGAACTTTCGTTAAGAATTTTAATAAGTGGAGGAGATACGTTGAAATGGAGCCAAGTGAATAACCTGATTTCTAAATTTTCAGTGTATAATACCTATGGACCTACAGAAACTACAGTATGTGCAACATACTATAAAGTAGAAAAGCAATTAGAACGTCTTCCTATAGGGAAACCTATATGGAATAGGGAAGTATATATTTTAGATGCAAACTTAAAATTACAACCAGAAGGAGTTGTAGGAGAGCTTTATATTGGAGGAGCAGGAATCGCAGAAGGTTACTTAAATAGATCAGAGTTGACAGCTGAACATTTTGTAGTCAATCCATTTAAAGAAAAGAAGAAAATGTATCGAACTGGAGATTTAGGTAAATGGTTGCCAGATGGAAATATAGAGTTCTTAGGTAGAAAAGATACGCAGGTTAAGATTCGAGGCTATCGTATAGAGTTGGAAGAAATAGAAAATAAACTCCTTGAAATTGAAGGAGTAAGACAAGCAAAAGTTATTGTTGTAGACCATAAGGAAACAAAACAATTAGTTGCTTACGTCGTTTCAGAAAATCTAAATAAAGAAACAATCAGAACAGCGTTAGCAAATCATTTACCAGACTATATGATTCCTGTAGGGTATCATTTCATAGAAAAGATTTTGTTAACAGAAAATGGAAAAGTAGCTATAGAAGCTTTACCAGCTCCTAAAATTGAAGGAGACAAATCTGAATACATTGCCCCTAGAAATAAAACTGAACGTAAGTTAGCGACTATATGGGAAGCTCTTTTACATTGCGATAAGGTTAGTATAAAAGATAACTTTTTTGAATTAGGAGGACATTCATTACTACTAATAAAACTAAAAGTAGCAATTAAAAAAGAGTTAGGCTTGCAAGAGTTAGAACTTCAGATGTTATTTAAGTATCCAACGATTGAAGAGTTTAGCAAAGCTGTGAGTCAATTTGTACTTAGTGCCAAACAAAAAAATAGTAGGCTAAAGCAATTAAGTTTGGGAGGAGAGTGGTCTCCAATTTACATTATACCAGGACTATATGGTATGGTTGATTACTATTATGATTTGGCGCAAATGTTAGGAGAAAACAGAGCCGTTTATGGAATAGAAGCTTATGGTATGCAAGGAGAGGAATTGCCTTTGTCAAGTGTTGAAGAAATGGCTCGAAAAAACATTGAAGAAATTCGAAAAGTACAGCCTAAAGGACCGTATGCTATTGTAGGACATTCAGATGGTGGAATCATAGCCTTAGAAATGAAAAGGCAATTAGATGCCGAAAAGGAACTCGTAATTTTAACAATGTTAGATTCTCAATTAGGAATTCAACCAGTGAAAGAAGAACAAATAGGAGAACATGTATCTTTTTTATTAGAACGCTATTTACGAGAAGAATTCTTTACTCCTAAAGAAGGATGTAAAAGAGAGCATATTGAAAAGGAGTTTTTTGAAATGAAAAATAATATTTCTAAAAAAGGAATTAGCTCAGTAGTATTTAATTTTTTAGAAACGTATTTTGAAATTGATGATTACATGGAAACCTTTAAAAAATTATTTAAGGTGTGCTTAACAAACTTAACATTAGATTATGAAATAGTGAATGATAATTATGAAGCACTTTTAATACAGGCAGAATCACATAATTATGAGTTTAAAGATGAAAATGTAAAACGTTGGAAATCAAAAAATTCAAGAATGATATTTGAAACAAGTTCTGGAGACCACTTTACAATGGTTCAGAAAGAAAATGTAGAAGAACTTTCCAAGAAAATTCTAGCTTTTATGACTACAGAGATCATCATTGAGTAAGAAAATGAGAAAACTAAAGAAAAATAATTAAAAAATAGCGGAAGCCGAAAAGCTATACGAGTAGGCAATAACTTAACTAATTTAAAAACGATGTGTAAATCAACTTTACAAGAATTTAAAAAAGGGAAAAATGAAATATTTCCTAACGAAAAAATGAAATCTATTTCAGCAGGTTCTCGATCTATTTCAGCAGGTTCTTATTTGTGTGAAATTTGTTACCCAGCATGTTGTAGTCAAGCATTGCACGATCTTACTGGAGGGAAGTAAATTAAATTTAATAATGGTGTCTTAACTAAAATTAGTAATTATTTTAAACGGGTAAAACACTTACTTAATGTTGTATTTTATCGCTTAAAATAGTTATTATTAAAAATCAAAAAACGCTTAATTAATCTACACCAAATAACTAGAATTTAGATGTACAAAAAAAACATACGTTATACCATAGCTTTATTAATTATTTTCCTAGGTTCAGGAATTATATTTGGACAAAAAGTGAAAGAAAAAAGTTCTCTTTTTTCTAAAGAAATGATTTCTGAAATAGAAGCATTAATGGAAGAGGGAGATATTCCAGGTATAGCCATTGGTATTGTCAAAGGCAATCATAAAGAAATAAAAACATTAGGGTATCAAACTACAAACAATGATAAAGAAATAACCAATCATACCCTTTTTGAACTGGGGTCTACTACAAAGGCATACACAGCTTTGGCTATCCTAAAATTAGTTGAAGAAAAGAAAATAGATTTAGCTAAAAATGTGTCAGATTATTTCCCTTGGTTCGTTGTTACTTTTCAAGGGAAAGAAACACCAATTACAATAAAACAATTACTTCACCATACAAGTGGAATACCTTGGGAAACATTATCTCTCATTCCTGAGGATAGAAGTGAAAAAGCATTAAGAAATACCGTAGACAAAATCAATGGAATTGAGTTAAGTACAGCTCCTGGTACTAGTTATGAATACGCTACCATAAACTATGACATTTTAGGATTATTAATTGAGAAAGTATCAAAAATGCCTTACGATGTGTATGTTGAAAACGAGGTGTTGTTTCCTTTAGAACTTAAAGATACCTATGTGGGTTCTGATGAAGTTAAAGATAGAATGAGTATTGGTAATAAAATTAGTTTCTTTAAAGCCAGACCTTATGATGCTCCAATTTATAAAGGGAATGAGCCTGCTGGATATATTGTGTCCGATATCGACGATATGACGAAATGGCTGCAATATCAAATGGGGATACAGAATAACCAATTTCAAGATATAATTACAAAATCACATACAAGAGATCAATCGGTAAAACCACACGGATTAGCATCTTATGCTTATGGTTGGGAGGTTTCTTTAAGAGGAGATGATGCAGTTTATCATGGGGGAATGAATCCCAACTTCTCTTCTTTTGTAGGTTTTAGAAAAAAAGAAAATGCTGGAGTTGTATTGCTAGCAAATGCAAATAGTGATTATACTCAAATTTTAGGAGATCGTTTACTCAAGTTAGTAGCAGGAGATAAAATTAACTCATTAGAGCTGCATGCATCACAAGACAAAAGTTTTTCTGTAGTATCAATTTTAATAGGAATATATCTTTTAGGAGTCTTATTTTTTATAGGTTATATTGTGTATGATATCGTTAAAGGAAGACGCTCTTTTGAGAGGTTAACCTTAAGAAAAGGTAAAGACTTATTAATATCGTTACTAGCTTTTATTCCATTTTTAGCAGGAATTTATTTACTACCAACTGCCATGGCTAATTTTACATGGGAATCTGCCTTGGTTTGGACCTCTTTTAGTTTTGCAGCCGTAGCTCTACTAGCGGTAACAGGTATGCTGTTAAGTTATATGGCATTAATTATAGCTACTGTTTTTCCTGAAAAAAACGAGTACAAAAGAGTGGCTCCTAAGGTTATTGTTCTGAGTGTAATTTCAGGTTTAGCAAATATGGTAGTTATCGTACTCATTACATCTTCTTTTCAAAGTAATATGGAATTAAAATACATGCTGTTTTATTTTGCGTTGGCAGCTGGTACATATTTGTTAATGAGGAAAATAGTTCAAGTTAGAATGGTTTATGTTACTAAAAATATCATTTATGATTTGCGTATAAGTATGATAGATAAAGTTTTCCTTACTTCTTTTGAAAAATTTGAAAAAATAGACAGAGGTAGGGTGTATTCTGTAATGGATGATGATATCGGTACAATTGGTCAATCTGCAGATACATTTGTAAGTATTACAACCAACATAATTACAGCTTTTGGTGCATTTACTTATATGGCAATTCTGAATATGTGGATAACCTTAGTTACTGTTTTAATGATTGGTGTTATTACTTCAATTTACTATGTAGTTAGTAATAGAGCCAAAGGCTTATTCGATATCGCTAGAGAAACAAAGACGGTTTATCTAGAACTTCTTAATGGAATGATAGATGGATACAAAGAATTAAGTATTAATAAAAAGAAAAAAGAAAATTACAAAGAAGACCTCAAGTACAGTACAGAAGAGTTTAGAGATAAGAGTACTAAAGCAAATATTAAATTTATAAATGCCTTTCTTGTAGGAGAATCGTTATTAATTGTACTCTTAGGGGTAACAGCTTTTGGAATTCCAGAATTCTTCCCTCATGTACAAGACGGACTTGTATTGAGTTTTGTAGTAATTTTATTATACCTTATTGGTCCTATCAACGGTATTTTTAATGCAATACCCCAGTTAATTCATTTACAAATTGCTTGGAAGAGGATTCAGAATTTATTAGATGATATTACATTAGAGACAGAGGAGAATGTAACATCAAAGACCATAACTGTTCCTACCGTACTAGAATCTTTTCAAGCCGATTCTGTAGAGTTTGAGTACGGGAACGGATTTTCTGTAGGACCTATAAATTTACAGGTAAAAAAAGGAGAAGTTCTTTTTATTATAGGAGGAAATGGAAGTGGAAAAACAACACTATCCAGGTTATTAACAGGTTTATACACTCCACAATCAGGTGAAATTCTTATAAATGGAGAAAGAGTAAGCGCAAAAGAATTAGGAGAATATTATAGTGCCGTATTCAATCCGTTTTATCTTTTTCAAAAGATATATGCAGAAGATATAAATTTAGATGAAGATAAAATAAAGGAACTATTAGAAGTGTTACAACTTCAAGAAAAAGTAAACATAGAAGACGGTAAATTTAGTACGATTTCTCTTTCTGGCGGACAATTAAAAAGATTGGCATTACTACAATGTTATCTTGAAGATAAACCAATTTATCTCTTTGATGAATGGGCAGCAGATCAAGATCCTGTATTTAGAAAATATTTTTACAGAGAACTATTACCAAAAATGAAAGAACAAGGGAAAATTATAATAGCAATTTCTCACGATGATCAATATTTTGATGTCGCCGATAAAATTTTAAAATTAGATTTTGGTAAAGGAGAATATGTAAAAGAATATGAATTAATAAATGATAAAAATTTTTTACAAATTTGATAAAGAATTATGAATAAAATAAAACTTTTTTGCTTTCCTTATGCGGGAGGTTCAGCGATGATTTATAATAAATGGGAACCTTTTCTAGATGGTAATATTATACTTAAACCTATTGAATTACCAGGTAGAGGAAAACGAATTAAAGAAAAGCCAATGGCTTCTTTAGATGAAATCATAGAAGATATATTTAATACAATTGAAAGTGATATAAAAGGAGGAGAACCTTACGCACTATTTGGGCATAGTATGGGGGGATTAATAGTACATCAATTATTAGAAAAGATACAGGCAAACAAAATGCCATTACCAATGCATGCCTTTTTTTCAGGGAAAGGAGTTCCGCATATCGAAAGGAAGAAAAAAAATTATCACTTAATGGATGACGACGCTTTTAAGAAAGAAATAATGAATTTGGGAGGAACCCCACCAAATTTTTTTGAATATCCAGAGTTGGTTGACATATTTTTACCGTTGCTAAGAAACGATTTTAGCATCGCAGATACAGAAATTCATACTCAAAAATATGAACCAAGAACAATTAATATTACAGCGATGTTTGGAAAAGAAGAAGAGTTTTGTGAAGAAAAAAGAAATGGATGGAAGAAATATACTATAGGAAGCTGTACCTTAAAATATTTTAAAGGAGGGCATTTTTTTATTCACGATGAAACCAAAGAAATCGTAAAAGTAATTAACAATGAATTAGTAATGTTTGCAAAAGCTTAAGCTTTTGCAAATTCATATATAAAAAAAAAAGTAGTTGCACACAGTTTATATTTTATACTCAACCTTTCCAGAAAGCCTATCTTCTGAAATATATAATGAGTATGTACAGTTTTTATCTGAAGAATTAAAAGAAAAGAATAAGCTTTATAAACGTTGGGAAGATCAACATTCAAATTTATTTGGTAAGTTACTTTTACAACTAGGGTATAATAAATTAGGTTACAAAGCTTATATATTAAATAAAATAAAATACGGAGACAACCTAAAACCGTACCTGGAAGAAGGTATAAAATTCAATATTTCTCATTCAGGAGAATATGTGCTATGTTGTCTTTCTGAGACAGTAAAATTAGGAATAGATATAGAAGAAATAAAAGACATAGGGTTTAAAGATTTCAAACAAGTAATGAATGAAGAGCAATGGAAGAATATTTCAGATGCTCCAAATCCTCTAAAACAATTTTTTACCTATTGGGTAATAAAAGAAAGTGTAGTTAAAGCAGATGGTCGAGGCTTTTCGCTCTCGCTTCCAGAGATTCACATTTTTGACGAAAAAGCTATTTGTAAAGAAAAAACATGGTACTTGCAGGAAATTCATTTAGCAGAAAACTATAAAACCTATGTTGCTACGAATGTTGAAAAGGTAAATGTAGAACTTATCAATATAGATTTTTATAATGACGCTGAAAAAAGGAACATTCTTAAAAAATTAGAAAAAAGTTTAGATCATTTAAAACAATAAAGTAAAAGAAGTACCATCATTTTCTTTAGAATAGAGTAAAATATTTCCATCATGTAAATGCATTATTTGTTTAGATAAACTAAGACCAATACCCGTTCCTTGTTCTTTGGTGGTAAAAAAGGGGACAAAAATATCATCAATGATTTCTTCAGGAACCCCCGGGCCATTGTCTGTCACACGTATGAATTTTTTGTTTGAAGAATGTATACCGGCTTTAAGAGATATTTTACATGGAATGGTATTGTTTGTTTTTAGTGCTTGTAGCGAATTTTGAACTAAATTAATCAATACTTGGTTTATTTGTTGTCTGTCTGCAAAAAGTTCTAACTCTGTAGGAGTCGATATCACAGAAAAAGAAACCCCTTTTTTATTGGCCTCAGGTAGCATTAAGTTATGAACTTCAACTAAAAGTGTATGTACTTTAAAAATACTTTTTTCAGGAAGAGGAACACTAATATAACTGCGGTACGAATCAACAAAGCGCAATAAGTTTTTACTTTGAGTCTTTATAACATTCAATCCTTTAGAAATATTCTTTTGTTCAGTTTCTGAAAAATTTTGGAAAGGAGAAGTATTGGTAGGTTCGTAATAACGTAAGAGGGAGTCTGCAATCGAAGTTATTGGAGCTACAGAATTCATAATTTCATGAGTCATAACTTTAATAAGACGCATCCAAGAATCGGTTTTATTTTTGTCTAATTCCTGTTTAATGTCTTGAACTGTAATTAGTTTAATTGTATTGGTGAATGATTTAAAAGGAGCTATTTTTACAATTAGTTGCTCAGTTTCTCTTTCGTTCGTAAATTCTATTAATGTTTTATTAGAATTTTTAGAAGTGTCAATAAAGTGAAATAAATGTTCATTTAAACTTTTAATTTGACGAATATTATTTAAAGAGGAATAATTTAGAAGTTCTTTAAGTTTTGAATTTTTAAAAAGAATGGTTCCTTCTTCATTAACAGTGAAAATACCTATATTAGCCTGATTTAGTAAGGTTTTGTAATAATTTTCTTGCGCGCTGTTTTCCGCGTAAATACGCTCAATTTTTCGATTAAAAGCGTTGATGTTTTTAGTTAAATTATCTAAAATACTTCCTGAAGAGTACTCCGGAAAGTTTAAACTAAAATCATCGTTTTTTAGAGCTTCGAAAAAAAAAGCAATTTTTTTGTTAACTTGATTGATGTAAGAAATTAGAAAAACAGTTTGTAAAATTAGGAAGACTATTAATAGTACAGTTCCATAAAATGAGTCGTGAAAAACAAGAGAAATTCCTAAAGAAGTAAGACTAATTAGAGATATTCGTATAATTATTTGTAAAAAATAAGACTTACTTACCATGAGCGTTTATTTTTTTTAATTTATTGTAAAGTGTTTGTCTGGTAATACCTAATTTTTTGGCAGCTTCTGTAAAATTTCCTAGAGAAAGAGATAAGGCTTTGTTAATCAGTTTTGTTTCCATTTCTTCAAGAGTAAAAATAGAAGAGTCGTCCAATTCCTTTTTTTCAGCACTATTTATAATGAAATCATTAGGTGTTAATATCGTAGCATCACTCAAAATTACTGCACGTTCCATGGTATGTTTCAATTCCCTAACATTTCCAGGCCAAGAATGTTCTAGTAGTTTTGTTTGCGCTTTTTCACTTATAGTAAAAGGAGGTTTGTTATATTTTGCTGCAAGAGTATGTAAAAAATGCTCTGCCAATAAAATAATATCATTGCCTCTCTGACGAAGTGGAGGAGAGCTTACATGTATGGTATTAATTCTATAGAGTAAATCCTCACGAAAAGCACCTTCTAAAACCATTTGATCTAAGTTACAATTTGTTGCACAAACTAAGCGAATATCAACAGGAATAGGAGTATTTGATCCTACTTTAACAATAGTTTTATTTTGTATAGCCGATAAGAGTTTGGCTTGCATAGAGAGAGATAGGTTACCAATTTCATCAAGAAACAAGGTGCCAGATTCAGCAGCTTCAAATTTACCGATACGGTCTTCTTTTGCATCAGTAAAGGCGCCTTTTAAATGACCAAAAAGCTCACTTTCAAACAAAGACTCAGAAATAGATCCCATATCAACAGAAATAAAGACCTCGTTTTTCCTAGATGATGTTGCATGAAGTGTTTTAGCAATCATTTCTTTACCGGTTCCGTTTTCACCAGTAATGAGTACATTAACATCAGTGCTGGCAACTTTATCAACTAAGTCGAGTACTTCTTTTAGAGCATCAGACTTACCTATGATAGTATTGTTGTTGTGTTGTGCTATTATTTTTTTGAGTTGTACAGTTTTGTTTTTAAGCTTATGAATTTCAACTTTCGACTGTTTGAGTTCCATAGCTGATTTAACCATTGTTAATAGTTTTTCATTATTCCATGGTTTTAAAATAAAATCGTATGCCTGCTCTTTTAAGGCTTTAACAGCCAGTTCTATATCACCATAAGCAGTCATCATTATAACAGCAGTATCAGGAGAGAGTTCCTTGAGTTTTCTCAACCAAAAAAGCCCCTCATTTCCCGAGTTTATTCCTGCAGAAAAATTCATGTCTAGTAAAATAACATCATAAGTTTTGATATTAGGAAAAGAAGTGATTAGATTCGGATTGCTAATAGAATCTACAGTATTGTATTCAGATTGTAGCATGATTTCTAAAGCACTAAGGACGCTTTTATTATCATCAATTACCAATATTTTTCCAGGGTTCATAGCCTATAAATTTGTTTAGTAAAGATATTAAAATGATAAACTTTGTAAAAATATTTGTCAAAAAAATTGACATCAAGTGTAAATATTTTTTACATAATCAATTGTTTTTTTACTTGCCTCGTCTTCTTATGTGTTGGTTTTCAGTAGGTTGTGTTTGTTGGCACCATCTTGGTATATAGCAAACTAACAATTTAATTACAATGACACAAAAAAATATTTTATACGCATTGATTTTTATTTTCTTGAATCCAATGTTAGTATTAGCACAGAAAAGTTGGTCTTTAGATGAATGTATCAATTATGCAATAGAAAATAATCTTTCGATAAAAGATTTTAAATACAGTGAAGATTCAGGACAGGAAACCAAAAGACAAGCCTACAGAAATTTATTTCCAAGAATTTCAGGTAATGTGGGGTATTCAATACAATACGGAAGATCAGTAGATCCTAATAATAACACTTTTGTAAGTACAGATTTCTTTTCTAATAACTATTCAATAAATGCTTCTGTAGATATTTTTAACGGATGGCAAAAACTAAACACCATAGCCTCTGCCAAATTTATTCACAAAGCACTTTCTGAAGAAACGCTTCAAGAAAAGTATATGTTGGCCTTTAGAGTAATGGAATACTATTACAATGTGTTGTATTTTAAAAAAGCGGTGGATATTTTTAAAGCACAAGAGCAAATTTCTAAAACAAATTTCACTTTTGTTAAGCGACAAAAGGAAATGGGAATTAAAGCAGGAGCAGATGTTTATACTGCCGAATCTGCTTTCATGACAGATAAATTAAAACTAACACAAGCCATAAATAATTTACAACTCGCAAAACTTCAGTTGGCTCAGGAAATGAATTTAGAAAACCCATTACAAATACAAATAAATGAGATTCCAACTTTAGGGAGGAAAGAAAAACAAAACGATTCAATTCACTCTGTAAAACATATTTATAACAAAGCAACTCTTTTTATCCCCTCTATCAAAGCAAGTAAAGCGAGGGTAGCATCAGCTAAAAAAGAGTTGGCAATATCAAGAGGAGCCTTAGCGCCAATGTTATCTTTTTCGTTGGGTTATGGTACAGGGTATTACGAAACAAATGTAGATGATACAGGTAAGATAATATCTTTTAATAAACAGTTAAAAGATAATGCCTCTACCTCTGTAGGTGTTAATTTGCGCATTCCTATTTTTCAAGCTTGGAGTAGAAGATCTAATATAAAACAAAAGAAGATAGCATTATTACAAGCTGAAAATAGTTTTGAATTGGAAAAACAAGAGCTTAGAAAAATTATTGAACAATTAATTCAAGATTATAGATCTTCTATTTCCGAATATGAACAAACACAACAGCAAGAAAAAGCAAGAGAGTTATCATTTAAGATAGCTCAAAAAAAGTACAGTAATGGTTTAATTAACGCAATAGACCTTAATACAGAAAAAAATCTCTATGCTACTGCTCAAAACGAAAACTTACAAGTAGAGTTAAAATTAAAGGTTCAAGAACAAACACTATTATTTTATAGAGGAATTCAGGTATTTAATATTAAAAAAACAAACAAAAGATAATGGATATTCAATTAGAAACTAAAAAAGGGATAAAAAAGAAGCATATTGCAATGGCAATTGGTGTAATCACAGCTCTTTTTATCATATGGAAATTATTATTTGGATACAGTAAAGCTACCTTTAAAACAGAAAAAAATCGTTTAAGTATCGCAAAAGTAAAACAAGGAGAATTCGATGATTATATCTCTATAAGTGGTTCTGTAGCACCCATTGCCACAATTTATATGGATGCTTATGAAGGAGGAAGAGTAGTGGAAAAAAAGGTAGAAGAAGGAGCGATGGTTAAAAAAGGAGATATTATTTTAAGGCTAGAGAATCAGAATTTGTATGAAAGAATTCTCGCAAGTGAGAATAACTTAGCCTTAAAGCAAAATGATTTGAGAAGTACAAGATTAAATTTTGATGCTCGCCAAATTGAAGGACAAAAAAGCTTAGCACAATCAGATTATGAGCTTATTCAAAAGAAGCGAGCATACAATCAAAACAAAACCTTATTTGAAGAAGAATTGATAGCAAAAGAGGAATATTTGAAAGCAAAAGAAGGGTATGAGTTAGCCAAACGAAATAATCAAATAGTACTGAAGCAAACTGAACAAGACACTAAATTAAGAACAGCAACGATGAGTGAGTTAAACTCTGATTTGGCTCGTATGCGCAAAACACTATCAATGGTATACGATCGAATAGACCATTTAAATGTAAGAGCTCCTGCCGATGGACAATTAGGTTACTTAGATGCAGAAATAGGTCAGAGTATTAATGAAGGAGAACGAATAGGCCAAATTAATGTATTAACCGATTTTAAAATAGAAGCAGCAATTGATGAACATTATATAGATCGTGTTCAGAGAAACCTCAAAGCTATTATTGAACGAAATGGGAAGTCTTATCCGCTTCGATTACGAAAAATATTTCCAGAAGTAAGAAATGGGAAGTTTCGTGTAGATTTAGTATTTACAGACCAAAAACCAGAAACAATAAGAACAGGTCAAAATTACACCTTAAAGTTACAGTTAGGAGAATCAAACAAAGCACTGTTAATACCAAGAGGAGGGTTTTATCAAAGTAGTGGAGGGCAGTATGTGTTTGTTTTAGATGAGGAAGAGGCTTATGCAGTTAAAAGACCCGTTCGTTTAGGGAAACAAAATTCACAATATTTTGAAGTAATTGAAGGATTACAACCTAATGAAAAAATAATAACATCGAGTTATAACGGTTTTGGAAATGCAGAAAAAATTGTGATAACTAATTAATAACCAAAAAACAACTAGAAAACATGATAAAGTTAAAAAATTTAAAAAGAAGTTTCCGAACTGAAAATGTAGAAACCTTAGCAATAAACGAGGTCTCACTACATATTAGAGAAAATGAGTTTGTAGCGATAATGGGACCATCAGGATGTGGAAAATCGACACTGTTAAACACACTAGGGCTTTTAGATCAACCTTCCTCAGGTTCATATGTGTTTGGAGGACACGAAGTATCAAAGCTTTCAGACGATCAACGTGCTCAAATAAGGAAAGGAAATTTAGGATTTATTTTTCAAAATTTTAATTTAATTGATACACTAACTGTATTTGAAAATGTAGAGCTACCATTATTGTTCATGAAAGTTCCAAAACAAGAGCGAAAACAAAAAGTAGAAGCCGTGTTAGAGAGAATGAAAATAGGTCATCGTGCCAAACATTATCCACAACAGCTTTCAGGAGGACAACAACAAAGGGTAGCCATAGCCAGAGCCGTAGTTACAAACCCTAAAGTTATTTTAGCAGATGAGCCAACAGGAAACCTTGATTCGAAAAATGGACAAGAGGTCATGAATCTTCTTTCAGAACTTAGTCAAGAAGGAGCTACTATTGTAATGGTAACACACTCCGATTACGATGCCCAGTTTGCACATCGAATAATTAATTTGTTCGATGGAAAAATAGTTTCAGAAACTATGAATGAGCCAGTTGAAATGAAGACTGAGATGTTAAATTAATTATAACAATCAAGAAAAATTATGATAATCAATAATTTAAAATTGTTTTTTAGAAATGCATTACGTTATAAAAGTGTATCTCTAATTAATATTATAGGATTAAGTGCTGGTTTAGCATGTGCATTATTCATTTGTTTATGGATTTACGAAGAATGGACTGTAGATAAATTTCATGAAAACGAAAAGGAATTGTACCAAGCAATGGTAAGGTCTAAAGAAAGTAATGGAGTGTCTGTTTATGAAAATACTCCTCCTGTATTACCGCAAGCCATTAAAAACGATATTCCAGAAGTAAAAAATGTAATACCTTATATCTATGATTTTGCCAAAAATGTAATTTCAGTAGAAAACACAGGGTTTAAACTTCAAGGAATATATGTTGGAGATGAATTTTTTGAAATGTTTTCATATAAACTTACGCAAGGTAATCCACAAACAGTTTTAAAAGACATAAATAACATTGTTATCTCAAGAGAGATGGCTGTTAATCTCTTTGGAACTGCCGAAGGAATCTTAGGAAAGAGTGTTAAATTTAACAACGAACACGTAAAACAGGTTTCGGGAGTGTTTGATATGACCGGATTGAATAGCTCTGTTCAATTTGATTATGTATTGCCATTTGAGTCTTTATATGTGCATATTCCAAGAGTAAAGAAAAATTGGAATAACAGTTATATATATACTTATATTCAACTTAATAAAGGCGTTTCTCCAGAGTTAGTAGCATCTAAAATAGAAAATATTATAGCTAAAAATTCAAATAATGAAACCGCATCTCTATTCTTACGACCATTTTCAAGTAAATATTTATACGATAAATATGAGGAAGGAGTACAAGTAGGGGGAAGAATTGACTATGTAAAAATATTCGGAATTATAGTGTTCTTTATTTTACTCATAGCTTGTATTAATTTTATCAACCTATCAACAGCGAATGCTTCTAGAAGAATGAGAGAAATAGGGATAAAAAAATCTATGGGAGCTAAAACAAAAGAATTGAGAATGCAATTCTTTGGAGAATCGATGTTAACAGTATGTATAGCAGGAATTATAGCCTTATTACTTGTTGTGCTATTACTTCCGCAGTTTAATGCTATATCTGGTAAACAAATAACTCTTTCACTAAACACTACATTACTGGGAATCTTTCTTGGAATGATTGTTTTAACTGGTATTTTGGCAGGAAGTTACCCCGCAATTTATCTTTCAAAATTAAATGCAGTAGAAGTTTTAAAAGGAAAGTTAAGTACAAGTTTTAGTGAATTGTTAATGCGTAAGGGCTTGGTTATCTTTCAGTTTACATTGTCTGTTATTTTAATTGTTGCCGTAATGGTGATTTACCAACAAATGAAATTTATTCAGAATAAAGATTTAGGATATAGTAAAGATAATATTATAGCCTTTAAAGCGGAAGGAAAAGCAATTACTCAATTAGACGACTTTTTGTTGGCATTAGATAGAATACCTGGAGTTAAAAACGCTTCAAGTATGTTTAATGAATTTATAGGAAAAGCAAACTCTACAGGAGATTTAATTTGGCCAGGAAAAGAACCTGACAAAATTGTAGACATGCAATATATGCGTGTTAATTATGATATGTTAGAATTATTAGGAATTAAGATGAAGGAAGGTAGATCTTTTTCAAGAAATTTTAGTGCCGACAGTCTTAAAATCATTTTCAATGAAAAAGCAATTGATTTAATTGGAATGGAGGAACCAATTGGTAAAACTGTAGATCTTTGGGGAGACCAATATGAAATAGTAGGAATAGCTAAAGATTTTCATACTGAGTCACTACAACAACAAGTAAAACCCATGTTTATTATATGTAATACTCAAAGAACAAGTACGATAATGGTTAAAATTAAGGCAGGAGAGCTTCAAGGAACAATCAAAGAAATAGAAAGTTTTTACAGAGATTATAATGCTGGATTTCCATTTGAGTATAGGTTTATTGATGAAGATTTTGATGCCCTATATCAATCGGAGCAGCGAATAGCTACTTTGTCAAAATATTTTGCAGGTTTAGCCATCCTTATTTCTTGTTTAGGGTTGTTTGGTTTGGCAATATTTACATCTGAGAATAGAAAAAAAGAAGTAGGAATAAGAAGAGCATTAGGTCAAAAAAAATCTCAAATAATTTTATTGTTAACGTCTGAGTTTGCAAAACTTGTAGGAGCAGCAATCCTTGTAGGCTTGCCAATAGCTTATCTATTAACAAGAGATTGGTTGACTGGTTTTGCATACAGGGTAGATTTAAGTGTAGTATACTTTTTATTGGCAGGTTTTATAGCCATGACTATAGCACTTCTAACAGTTGGTTACCAGGCTATTCAAGCAGCGTATAAGAATCCGGTGGAAGCATTGAGGGATGAATAACATGCTAAGACCAATTGTAAATAAAAAAAGCAACCTGTTAGCAGTGAATAAAATTAAGTTATCATGAGTATTACAATCAAAAAAACAAAAAAACACATAGTTTCTTTAAAAGATTTATCTCCAGAAGAAATTATAGAAATTATAAACAGAGGGGTGTCATACATAAATAGAGAAGTACCTCTTGGAAGTCAACTAAAAGGAAAAGTCATTGGAATATATTTTACCAAAACTTCTACAAGAACAAGAACTTCTTTTTCAACAGCAGCCCTTCGTTTAGGTGCACAAATAGTAACATACGGTCCCAATGATTTACAGTTAAACACTGGAGAAAGTGTAAGTGATACAATGAATGTTCTTTCTCGAATGTTAGATGGGTTAGTTGCTAGAACAGCAAGCGATCCTGAAGTAATTAGAACTTTTGCGAATCAAGATAGAATGGCTGTAATAAATGCGATGACTTCAGATGAGCATCCAACTCAAGCGTTAGCAGACTTGACTACAATGAAACATTATTTTGGAGAATTACCCGGTTTAGAAATAATTTATTTAGGAGAAGGAAATAATACAGCTGTAGCCCTTGCTTTGGCAATAGCTAAAATTCCTAATATGAAGATTAGTTTTTTTACACCGCCAAATTATGGAATAGATCCTCTAGCATTGAACTATGCGAAAGAATTGGGAGGAAAAATAAATACTGTAATTAATGAGTATAGTGACTTAAAATATCTTCCAAATCATGCTGATATTGTATACACAACACGTTGGCAAACAACAGGAACTCAAAAGTTAGATTCGAATTGGCGAAAGTCATTTGAACCATTTACAGTTAACCAAGAGCTTATGGATAAATATTCTGAAGCTATTTTTATGCATGATCTACCTGCTCATATAGGAGACGAAGTAGAAGAGTCGGTAATTAACGGTACAAAAAGTATTGTGTTTAATCAAGCTGAGAATAAAATGCACAGTGCAAAGGCAGTACTTGAATGGTGTATGCAGTAAACAGTACTAGAGTTCAATAAATAGGAGGCTAAACTCTTAATTATAGTCCCATTTTTTAAGAGCAGTCTTATTTAATCACGGCTAGTATAAGTTTTTATTGCTTTTGTACTAGCTGAACCAACAAGTTAAAAGAATCTTCATCAGCTACCCATTTTTTATACTTTTTAAAAGGGAGTTGTTGAAGGTTTTTTGTTGGATATAATTGATGAAAAATAGTAAGAGCAGCTACAAAACTTCCAGCAGTAGAAGGATGGAAGTTATCTAAGCTATATAAAGACTCTTTGTCTTTATAAGTGTTGTATTCTTTCCATATATTTCCCACAGGAAATAACAAAGCATTATTTTGTTGGGCGGCAGATTTGTGATTTTCAATTACTTTATCAAAAGTATGATAATAGCTAACGGATGGCCATACCATAAAGTAACCTAGTTTAGTGTTGTATTGTTTGCAAAGAGCTCTTATTGTCGCTCCGTCTTGTATTAGCATTCTTTTTCCTTCTGCTTGTGAGGAAGGACCTTGTTGAATAACTAAATAATCGAATTGTTTTTTTGCTAACAGTTTTTGAAGTTTTCCGTCGTTAATATGGTCAATAATAGCATAGTTAGGAAAACACAAGCTTTTGGTATTGATAGTAACTCCTTGTTGGTTTCCGATATACGCTAACATTTTAGGCATGTTGTTTGTATAAGTTAAACTATTTCCAACAAATAATATTTGTTGCGCTTGAACAGAAAGTTGAAAAAAGAGGAGTATGTAGAGTAGCTTCTTCAAAGGTAATGATATTTTTACACCTCTAAATTTAACTTATTTTTTAATTGGATCCTTCCAATAGTGGTAATAATAACTTCTCTAGAGTTTGGTTTTTTACGTAACCAATCTTTTTTAATCATTGCTTCGAGAAGAGAAGCTCCCAATGCTCCTGCAATATGATGCTTTCTTTCACTCCAATCTAAACATTGATGAGCAAAAGAGCGTTTTTTAAGTTGAATAAGGTTAATATCTATTCCAATTTCATTAAACCATTCTTTTCCATAGGGAGTAACAACATAATTTTTATCAGAAATTGTAATGATTTTATTGTTTAATAAAGAAATTGTTATTTCTACAGCAAGGCTGCCTGCTAAATGATCGTAGCAAGTTCTGGCGTAGGTAAAATCATTCAGTTTAGGAGTTTTAATTTTCTTGTAATCATTAGCTATAGAAATTAAACTAGCCATTGATTCTATAACCTGTGCAACTTCATCGTTAGCAAATTTAAAGTAGCGATGCCTTCCTTGTTTTTCAACAGATAAGATGTTTGCCGAAACTAGTTTTTTCAAATGATTGCTTGCCGATTGCAACGATATATTTGCACTTGTAGCCAATTCTGTAGCAGTATAAGCTCTGCCATCCAGTAAATTCCACAACATGATAGCGCGGGACTTATCTCCTAAAATAGCAGCAATTTTACTAAACTGATGTTCTAACTCTTCGATAGTTGTGCTTTTATGATTGTTTAATCCCATATTTTAGGTCGTTTAACACCAAGTGTTCTTAAATACCCTAATAGTTGACCAGTATGAACGGCTTCGTGATACACCATTCTGTTTAAATAATCTCCTAATGTTTTACTTTGCCCCACCTCTTTTCGTTCAATACGTATGTTTTCTAAATCAGTTTCATTAAGTGTTTTTATCATCTCTATAAAACTGTTACGATATCTTTCAGCAAAGCTAAGCTCATTTTTTAAATCAGAAAAAGCTAAATTTTCCCAAAGGGATTTATAATTTCCTAAATCACCGCTGTTTTTAATAATTGTATGAAATAAATGTTCACCTTCCAGAATGTGTCTTATCATTTCGATAATCGAAAAAGCTTCTGAGTCAGGTTTCCAGTTTAAAAATTCATCAGGAATGTCTTTCCATAGTTTGAGGCTTCGTCTTCTTGTTTCTGAAAAGTTTAATAGTATGTTTCCTATAGCGTTCATAGTAAATTACGTGTTTATTTGAGTGTAAAAGTACATGACGCTTTTATATTCTATTTCATTTTAAAATAAAGTATGGAATTTACATCAATTAAAAAACAAATGCTTTTCTATAAACAGCCAAAGCTGTAAGAAAAGCATTTAGTTAAGTGTTTTACTTTTTTAATAAAACGATGTTTGTTACGGTACTATTTTACATCAATAACGAATTCATCTCTAGGAATTCTAACTTTTTTCATTGGCTTAATCCAGTCCTTTTCATCATCGGCATACCCAATGTACATTAATGATACACTCTTTAAGCCCAATTTGTTCAATTCTAAAACTTCATCAACTACGTTATTGTCAAATCCCTCAGCAGGACAAGTGTCTACTTTTAACTCTGCTGCTTGTGCTAAAGCTAATCCTAAAGCAATATAAGTTTGTCTTGAGGTGTGTGCAAAGTTAACTTCATCAGGAAGCTTTAAATAGGCTTTTTTAAGCATATCTGTATAGCTGCTAAACCTACCTCTTGGTAAACCTCTTTCATCTGTGGTAAAATCATACACTTTATCTATTCTTTCTGCGGTATAATTATCCCAAGCGGCAAAAACTAGTACATGTGAGCAGTCCTTCATAGAATCAGGATTTAAAGCTCCTTTTACTAGTTTTTCTTTCACTTCCTGATTAGATATTGATATAACTCTAAATTGCTGTAAGCCCGATGAGGTTGGTGCTAATCTAGCAGCTTCAATAATTTTTTCTATATGTTCTTCACTTACTTTTTTATTTGGATCAAAAGCTTTTACAGCATGTCTCCAGTTAAGATTTTCTATTAATGACATTGTTAATATTTAGTTATTTGTTGTATTTAATTTTACTTCAATATTTCCGCTTGTAGCATTTGAATAAGGACATACTTGATGTGCTTTTTCGGTTAAGGTTTTTGCTTCTTCTAAAGAAACATCAGGAATATTTACATCCAATGCTACAGCAAGTCCAAAACCACCATTTTCTATTTGACCAATACTTACTGTTGCTTGAACAGTAGTTGTACCTGTGTTGATTTTAGATTTTTTGATGACTAGGTTCAAAGCACTATCAAAACAGGCTGAATATCCTGCTGCAAAAAGCATTTCAGGATTTGGGTAATCGTCATTAGCTCCTCCCAACGCTTTCGGATGTCTAACATCAAGTTCTAGAACTCCGTTTTCACTTTTTACATGTCCGTTTCTTCCGCCAGTTGCTTTGGCGCTGATATTATAAATTGGCTTCATTTTTTTTATTAATTTGATGTAAGATATGTTCTATTATATTTTTGAGTTCTGTTAATTTGTCAACAGAAATATTTAGAGAAGTCATAATTTGACCAGGAACGCATTCTGCTTTTTCTTGGATATTCTTTCCTAGTTCTGTTAAATTAATTTTTACAACACGCTCGTCGGTAACTTCTCTTTTCCTCTCAATAAGTTTTTTTTGTTCAAGTCTTTTAAGTAAAGGAGTAAGAGTACCGCTATCTAAATTAAGTTTAGTACCTATTTCTGAGACACTTTGACCACCTTCTTCCCATAATACTAACATTACTAAATATTGAGGGTAGGTTAAGTCTAACTCTTTTAGTATGGGACGGTATAAACTAATTACTTCTTTCGCAAGTGTATATACAGGAAAACATACTTGATTGGTTAATTTTAATTGTTCTGACATGATTGACTTATTAATAGCGATACAAATATATTGCACAATTAAATTGTGTGCAATTTAATTGTTGTAAAATTATGTGAAAATTATTTTAAGAATGTTAATTCATTTATTTTACTGAATGATTAACTGCTTAAAGTCGTATTAAAATTTTGATATTCGTAGGTGATTGCTTGGGTATAGAGCTGTGTTGCTAGCTTTTCATCTATAGGATTTTCTTTCTGGTACTCCTCTAAAAAATTACCCATCGCATAAGCACCGCTAGGATCATTGTTTCCAGTTATCCAAGGGGCATAAAGGTTTTTTGATGAAGGAGGAGATAGCTGTTCCGCTAACCAAGCCCATAAATATTCACAAGGTATCATTACTATAAGCGCGTAAATAGGATCTTGATGAGAGGCTACCATAGACTCAAATTGAGAATATTGTTTACAAATCTCATTGGGTACAATTCCCGTGGCATCTTTTATATGCCATGTTTTAGGAAATGTTTCATTGTATTTTTGATAGCTATGATATTTTTTGAATAAAAGTGCTTTAAGGGTAGGATTCGAAGCTCTGTTCATAGCAGTTAAATAATCTTGCGCTCCCTTAAAACAATAATAGGCATCATTAATATTAAAACCCCCGTAATCTACTGGATTAAGTGTTCCTGATTTAATCTCTTGAATAAATTGAGTATTCAATGCTTTATTAGCAATGTCTTCACAAGCATTCCACATATTCCAAAATAACGAATCTGCTGGTGGGGGAGCGGTTGATAATTTGTGTTCCGTTAAAAAAGCAGAATCTAGTTGAGTTGACCTGTTGTTTTTCATAACATTGAGAGTTTTTTATCTAGTATATTCCCCAATAAATAAGTCCGCTTATTAACCACAACAACATCCATTGTCCTAATTTTAAATAGTTTTTTGGAAACTTTTTAGAAATAGTTATTCCAATCAACCAAGCAACTCCGTATCCAAAAAAGTAGATGGCTAATAATTGAAGTAGTAGTGTTTCACTTTCCAAATAGTCGGTAAAATTGATCAATCCAAGTCCAATTGAGGCAAACAATAAATCAAAAGAAATCCAATGCCAACCACTTCTTGCTATGGTCCATTTTTCTCGTTTTAAATGTTTAGGGTCGTCTTCGGGCTCAATTATTTTGAATTCTTTGTCGCCCATAAAAGTATGGATAAAGAAGGCTAATAAGGTTAAGATATTAGCTATTAAAATAGGTGTGTTCATAGGGGGGTGTTTTTGTCAATTTTATTTCGTTCAATTGTATTCAGATTCTCTAGCAGTCCAATGAGTTTGTTTTTATAACAATACATTTCATAATTTTTTTCCTTGTTTCTAATATTTTAAGACCATGCTCTCCTTCCCGTTTTTTATTCATTCCCATTTCAATTAATTTCAGCGAACCTGTCGAATTGATGTTAATGGGGTTGGTTATATTAGTTGTGTGGTTTATCGGTTAATTTAAGAAGTACCTATCAAATAGAAAAACCTCAAGGGTTTTAGAAGTAGGAGAAAACAAGCAATTACCTACAGCTAAAATATTATATGCGATTATTCTTTCTTTTCGTTAATGGAATATTCTGTGTGTTTGTTATACACCATTAAATCAAAAACTTTCGATTGTCTAGTTTTTACACTTTTTATAAATGAGTTTATATAGTTCGTTATCATTTGATTCTTGAGTAAAAACCATTATTTATAATTGAATTTTAATTTGTTCAGAAATATATTTTTCGATCAACTCTTTGTCTGCTTTATTTTTTAAAATTAATAGTTCGTTATTTTTATGAGTCTGATAATTCAATACGAATTTCGTTTTTCCGCTCCGAGTCAATTTTAAATATTCAAATCGTTTAGAATCAAATTTATGAGCAATCAATTCTGTTTTGTGAGTTCGGTTAAGTATTTTTTTTAGTTGAATTATGTTACCAGTTTTCTCATTTATTTTTACTTCCGTGTAGTAGATCCACGAAGCCAATCGATACAATGTATACCCTATTAAAGTCAAAATAGCGACAAAAATTCCCACCCCAATTCCGAGGAACCAAATAAGGAAAATGAATGAAGATGAAGTCCAAATCATTAGTTCATTCCATTTAAAAGGAATTCTATCACTCAAAGTGTGGATGTTTCCATTTTTGAAAAATCTAAAATAGTTTTCGTGTTCGTTCACTACTATTTGCATTTAATTTATATACAGAATAAATTTACTAGTACACTCCTTTTTGACAAAATAAGCAGAACTTTTAGCAATTTTATTTCTTTTCATTTTTTACGAATTAAATATAGTAAAAAATCCCAAGTTTCTAGCTTGGGATTTTATGGTATCAATAATTATCTTTTTCTGTAGTAGCTTCTTGGGAGCGTTTTATTCTTTTATAATTTTATAGGTAAGCGTTTTGTTCTTGGTTTTAATATCAACAAAATACATTCCTTTAGGAGCTGATTTTAAATTGATGTTCACGTTATTTTGCGTAGCGTTTTGCTGTAAAATCGTTTGCCCTAAAAAGTTTCGTACGGCATAGGTAAATGGCGTACAATCTTCACATTTGATATTCACCATACCTTTTGTCGGGTTAGGATATACGCTAAAAGTATCTTCGGTTAGTGAAGTGGTATCAGTTGTTTCAAACATGCTAGCAGTAGTATTCGCAGATAAATTAATCACAGCACTCACTCCTTTATGGTCGGAAGGCCACGGTAGTTGGTCTGCCTCAAACATATCATTTTCAGTATTTGCGGTACTCGATGCATTGTTAACATAGGATGCTTTTGGACCCACAATAGCAGCACTGGTTGCAGAAAGGGTAGCACCTCGGTAAAAAATATAGTCAATACGATCTCTCTCGTCAGCTTCTGGTGTCCAGCTAGTGCTTCCAACTCCTGTAGCAACAGAAGGCCAGGTAATACCAGGGTTGGCAACTTCATCAGGATATACTTCTCTAAAAGCATCTACAAAACCATTGTTTTCTAAAGTTTTGGTCGTGTGCCAAGGAAATACCACTCCGTGGTGGTCAAACATATTCGCTTGTCTTGCTGTCCAGTCTAAGTGCGATGGTTCGTTAAAATCACCCACTAAAATTATTGGACGAGTTTCATTTTTTATATGATTGATAAAGGTAGCAATTTGCTCATCTCTTTGTGAACCTAAATTTTGCTCTGAAATAATAGTAGGATCGTTAACGGGTTGTGGATCTTGGTTGGCGGCACCTATTTTACTCCATCCACTATAAGGGGAAGAACCTCCACAGTTGTATCCTCTTGGAAGGTAGGTAGCGTAATACGTATAATCTAAGTGTGCGGTTGCTACCACCACACTTTGCCCGTTAACATCCACCTCAAAAACCGAAATTGCACCAAGGTTGGTACCCGATGAGGTAATAGGATATTTACTAATGATAGAAACATCACCATAAGCATATCCTCTGTGATAGTTTAAGCCAATAGCAGCAAGGTTGTTTACAATTTTAGTAGTCCAATCACCCGTATAGTTTCTTACTTCACTAAAACACACAATATCTGGATTCACATTTGCAATCACATCTCTGATATAGGTCATTCCGTTTGGTACCGAAGTTCCTTCTTGCCAAATATTAAACTGCAATACTTTAAGACTGTTGGTGTTACGAACAGTAACATAGCCTGTTTTGGTAATGGTATTATTACCTGTGGTATTGCTTGCAGTTAAAGTAACATTATAAGTGCCTTCGGTGTTGTAGGTTACTGCTGGATTTTGATCAGTACTCGTACTAGGAGTTCCACCTTCAAATGTCCAGTTCCAAGAGGTAGGATTGTTCGTAGAACTATCTGTAAAAGAAATTTGTTGTCCTAAAATAATGGAAGTGGTGTTTGAAGTGAAATTAGCTACGGGAGCTCCTGGTTGAATTAAAGTTCCTCCAATATGAATCTCCGCAGCTGAAGTATAATTTCCACCGTTGATATCAGAAGTGGCTACTAAGCGCACATATTGTCCTTGTTTTTTAGGAAAACTAACCGTTTTTTCTGTTTGATTGGAAGCGAAGGTTCCCGTAGCAACAGCAGTTCCCCAATTAGAAGGAGTATCACTTACATAAATTTGATAATCGGCAATGGTACCGTTGGTTCCTGTTTGGCGTGGTAAGTATTTTAGCTCACAAACATCGTAGATACCGTTTAAGTTAATTTGAATTTCAAGCGGGTGCATAGGTTGACTAGCACTCCATTCAGTATGCCAAATAGTTGATGTATCGCCATCAAAGGCATTGGTAGCTACTCCGTTTTCACCTGATGTTTCTTGACTGTCTACATACTGTAAACTCCATCCAGATTGTGAAATAGGAGCACAGGTAGGAGTTTCTGTATCAACCGTAAAGCTTGAAGAAGCTAATACCGTGTATCCGTCATTTTTTAAAAAATACACTTTATAAGTTCCAGTATTTGGTAAACCAGCTAAAAAGGTAACCGTACCATTTTTAAGTTTTTTGGTAGCCGATTGTTTTCCGTTTACATATAACCAATCAATAGAGCTTACAAGACCAGGTGTATCTCCTTGCTTGTAGATGCCAATCCAGTCTTTTGCATTGCCAGAACCGTCAGAAAAATTGATAGTAATAACTTCGTTGGGAGCATAAGTGGTTTTTGAAGGATTTACACTTTGTGCGTGTAATTTGATAAGGCTTCCTACTACTAAGAAGCAGACAAAAAGAATAGTTTTTCTCATGGGGGTAAATTAGTTTGATGTTGAAAAAACTCGTATAGAATCTAGTCTACAGAAATAGTTAATTGATTAGTTGTCAAATGTATAAACTAGTATTTTTTATAAGTGAAGGGAGCGTAAATAGTCTGTTAAGTCATTGTTATATTTGTAGTTCCAGCACTAATTTTTAAGGATGCTTAATTAAAATAACAGAGGAGGAGAGTAGCGGTTAGAGGTGGGGTATTCTTTTCTGAGTTCAATTTCTATAGCTCTTTTCTTTAGGAGAATTATATGCTAATTTAATTCACTTACGAGTCTTCTAGAAATAACTGTATCGTAAATTATTTTTAGCTTGATTATTTTGTTTTCAGAATTAAACTCAATAATATCAACAACATCAAATTCTACTTTTTCATTGTTTTTTAACGTCCATTTATAGGCGAAATAAAGTGCTAGGGTATTAGATTCATTTTGTTCAAAAATTCCTTTTAGGAAAAGTTCCGAATTAGAAGTGTCATTATTTAATGTACGATAAAATTCGCCAGCTTTTTTAATGCCATAGATAGGAGACTCAACAAATCCGTTATTACTAAACAAATCAATAACCTTTTCTATATTTCCTTTTTCGAGGTGCTCCAAGTACTTTTTTGCAATTTCATTTTTATTCATAGATTCATTTTTAAGTAAAGTTTATGCGCACTAACGTTATATTGATAAAAGAACTAAAGATATTGCTTTTAGAGGTACATTTACAATTTTTATCAAAGTTAGAAGCAATTAGATGTGGAAACGCTTATAAAATTATGGTAGAGTCTTATCTTACTAAAAGTAGCCTATACGTGTTTGTGCTATTATTAAGGGAACAGAGGTGGAAAAGTAGCAAATTAAAAAAGTCCCCGATAGGCGAGGACTGATAATTTAACTAGCACAATCATCAAAAATAGCACTAGCTAAATGTGTGCAACCACCACTCCAATTTAAGCAATAGCCTGGAGGACAAGATATTCCTCCTTTTCCATTAATAGTTTGTTGTTCCTGTTTGCTTAAAACAGCACCTAAGTTTGAAATGTTCTTTAACATAATTTTGAGTTTTAAAATTTACTAAACTTAGTAATAAAATATAATGGAATAACAAAATAAACCGTAATAAAAGTACGGTAATTCCTTATTTAACAGCAGTTAGTAACTGTTTAGAATTTTAAAAAAGATAAACGAGCTTAAAAAAATCCTATGATTTTCAATTTATAAACTCCAATGAGCTATTATACAATCTCAATTATGAATGGTTATGTGATTTGGTTTATTGCGCACTACGCTTTTTAATCACTGATATATTTTTAGTAGAATACTTATTTTCAATTAATTTTTTTTCTAGTTCAAATTTGGATTCTAATTCACTGACATCTATTTCATCTTTTTGGAACTCTATTTCTAGGTCTAAATTAAGCATCATTTCTTCCAATAATTTAAGATAGTATTCAGCGGTTTCATATTGGGATAATTTTCTAAGATTAATTAAATTGTTATAAATAGCATTATGAGAGTATTCTGATACGTTTTTAGCTATTAATTCATTTGATATTATTGTTTCTAATAAATCAGGATATGGAATAGGGTTGTTTGCTTTCACAGATTCTAATTGTTCTTTTGTATAGTTAACAGTATCCTGTTCAAATTCAAGTATTGTTTTATTTAGATTATTAGAATATTCACTTGTATTAGCTAAAATTAATTTAGCAGTGTGTAAAAGTTTTATAGTGTCTTCTTTTTCTTTATTCCTAATCCCTGAATTAGTTAGCCAAATAGCAATTAAAACACCCGATAGGGTTGCTATTAAAGTTAGAATAAATGAAATCCATTCGTTTTTACTGATTCTTATTAATTTAATTTTCATTAATCTTTATTGTTTTTTATAAAGTAGAAGGATGGTTACTTGTTTTGGGAGCCTAATTTAGTAAATGTAAACTGAATATATTCAGAAGTAGGCGAGTACGACTAACTATTTATAGCCAATGTTGGTGGTCAGTATTTATTTTGTCAATATCCAGTTTATCAAGTCGTTTTTGTCAACAATAGCCCAACTGTGAGGGTGTCGTTCACCATTTGCTCTATATCCTTTGTTTGTTGTTGGTATATACTCAATATTATTAAAACCATTAGTTTTTAAACTCTCATATAGTTTTTTGATATAGAAAGCATTCATTTGGTCATAATCAGCCATTCTATTCTTTTTCCACCATAGAGTATCAGGTTCTGTATAAAGTCTAATCTTAGTGTTTTTTAGTTTCTCTATATTAGAAATATTGTCTGTACTGGAGGTAAATACAGCTTTTTCCTCGTATTTTTTAATACTGTCTTTAGGGTTGCCAAAGTTATTACCTAATGTTTCTAATAGCCAAGTACTTTCTAGAATTGCTGGTTCTGAAAAATTTCGTTCTATATTTTTCTCTGAAGATTTATACAAAGCAACTAAGTCTATTGGAGAATCTACTATAAATACTCCTTTTGGGTCGATATAAAATTGTTTCTTCCCAACAATATAATTACTTATTAAAAGACTTACAACTCCACCACTAGAAAAGCCTCCAATAAAGATATTATCGGTTGGTAATTGGTTTTCTGTAATTATAGTTTGTAAACTTTTAGCAAGTTGTTGTTGTTCGTTTTCTTCAAGCCATAATTTCTGATTAAGATTAGAAAGTATAACCGCAATATTATTTTTTCTAGCAATATCAAGAATTTTAAACTCTCTTTTAATGTCTTTAGCAACTTCTGGGTAACCTCCAAACAAAATTAAAACCGCCTTAATTTCTTTAGTTGGTTTATAAAGTTCGTAATCTTTTTTTATAAACTCAAACTTTTCAGGAGTTACTTGTTGTTTCTCTTGTTTGCTCTGCTTACAGGAAGCAAGTACAATAAAAGCTAGAATTAAAATGATTGTAAGTTTTTTCATTTTCTAAATTGTGTAGAGCGGTTTAGATAAACTGTGTTTTAATGCAGTTTAGGTTTTGTTAGCTACTTTTTTTGTGTTTTACAATCCAAATATCTGAGGCGGTTGGATACCAATTTTTGGCAGTGCATCATGCATCACTCCTCCAACAGAATTATCCACTTTATACTTTCGTCCGGTCGGATCGATTCCAACATTTAGAATTATAATTTCCAGATAAATTTCATCCTTTTTATATCTCTCAATCCAATTCGTTTTAAATTCTTTTTCAATTGCTCTTAAGATCTCTTCATCTTGTAATTGAATATTAGCTCCACGATTTATAATTGCTTGTTCTGATTTTTTTATCTCAATAGTTATGTTAGAATAAATTCCATCTTTTCCTTCTCCGAGAAAGAATTTGTTGGATGATATTGTGGAGTTGTTTTTCATTGAATTATAGCTATTGTTAGCAAAAGTATTTTATTCCTCCGATTATTCCAATAATTATAATTAATTGAATTATGAATAATATTAAAACGGTTATTGATATTAGAATTGCTTCAATTCTATCGTTATTATTTTTAAATATTCTATAAACTAACCATAGAATGACTAGATAAACTACTGGATCTAAAATTAATGGAAATCTGAAAATTAAGTAGCTTAAAATTCCTATTAAGGTAGCTTGTCCAATTATAAATGAACTGATAGCTAGATGTTCTATTAAATTATATTTTCTAAAAAATAGTTTTAATGATATTCCTAGTGGAATTATGCACAATACCCAAAAATACTTCAAGTAAGTTCTAATGAAAAGTCCAACGTAATTACCTGTCTCTTTAAGTTTAGATTTTGTAATACTATTTTCTTCGACTAATTCTTTTGGTACCTTAAAAAAGGTTATGACAATTATATATATGGTAATAGCAAGAATTAGAAACGAAATAGGGTTAAGAATCCCTTTTCTTTTTCCTAAAACATAGTCAATTGTAATTTTTCTTGGATGTAGTAATAGTGCTTTTATATTAAATAAAAGGCCTTTATCCATATTTGTAATAGATGAAAATGAATCTTCAACTATTGAACTTAAAGTTATTTTTTTAGTTCCATTTTTTTCACCACAATTTGGACAATATTTTTCATTGTGTTCAAAATTACAGGAAATGCAATTCATTTAATTCTTTAATTAAGTGTTCTGATTTTATTGTTGCCAACGGTTCGTGTAAGGATAGTTACGTGGTTAAGCCACTAACTTAGCAAAAATGGAACGAATCAAAGGAAAATCCGCAGGATTTTCCACCAAGCAATTATTTTTACACTTTGTTGTATGCAGTTTTTATTCGTCCGTACTACCTTTAAAATAAAAACCAATAATAAATCCTAAAGGACCAGAAAGAATACCTGATATGGCGATTAGCATATCTTTATATTCTTTTGTATCAAAGTAGTTATACGCACCTATCCCAAGCCCAAAGAATATTACAATGAAGAACCCAATAATAAATGATAGAGCTATATAGCTTCTCACGGATTCTCTTTTACCTTTTCTTTGTTCTTTTGTGGTTAAACGTCCCCCTTCTGAAAATAATTTTGCAGTCTGTTGAGTAGTATTGTTTTCAGCGCCTTGATTGAATTGTCCAGCGTTTTGATTTGGCTGCTCTGTATTATCTTCTGCCATTATCTTGCTTTTTTATATTCAATTCCAGAATTCGGGTATTTTTTACGCAAAGTTTCTGCTGCATTTTCTCTAATCTCTTCAATCTCAGCTTGTGTTAAGCCAATGAAGTCCGGGTTTTTTCTTGTCAGAATATCTAGTGCATTTTCTAGAACAGAAATTCTAAATTCATTGTCCAATATTTGTGAGATTTCTATATCTCCGAATTTTGCTCCCATTTTTTTTATTTTTTATTTTTCACAAATGTATAGATATCTTTTTATGAACTAAATTTTGAGGGGTTGTAATCTATAGTTTTAATTAAAAAGTTAGTTTGGTCAAATTGCATACAACTAGTTTATATACGTAATAAAATTACTTATATATTCCTTTTACGGTAGGGTATACGGAACTTTTAGCAATTTTATTAACACATTCAAATATAAAGAAAAGTAAGATAAAAAAGTGCAACTTTTTTATCGGGTCGACACCCCAAGCCTAATCGGGTCGACACCCCAAGCCTAAGGAGAGTGTCATTCACTGCCTAAGGGAAGTAACTTTAAACAACAAAAAAGGTAAAATATTCGTATTGTGTAGAAAAATGTTTGTTAGGTGCTGTGGTGTATAAAGAAGTCATTAAAAAAAAGAAATACACCCCAAAGAGAGGTGTATTAAAGTGTAAATTTTTATAAACAGTTAATTTAACAGCTTACAAAAGCACAGGTGTTCTCTTTTGTTTCAATTTGTAGCGTAAGTGAGAGTCGTGTAATTGTTTTTATACTAAAGGTTCTGCTTTAAAACCTTTACTTTTTACAATAGCAATTACTTCATCCGCAGTAATTCCTTTAGAACTTACGGTAAGAACTTTATCATCAAAATTAGTATCTACATTCCAATGGCAAATACCTTCAGCATTGTCTAAATCAGCTTGTACTTTTGATACACATCCTCCGCAGTTAAGGGTTGTTTTGAATTTTAACTCTTTATTATTTTCCATTATATTAAAAATTTATTAGTTATTGAATACTGCAAATTTCAGCACAACACCGTTGTTTGTTGTTGTACAATTTTAAGATTGATTTGTGAGATTTACAGATTTACTTATTAAGTGAGATTTAAAATGTTCCAACACTTGCTAGTGCCGAAACACTTGTTACTTTTTCCATTTTAAACGTAAGCTATTGGTAACTACACTAACACTACTCATAGCCATAGCTGCACCAGCAATCATAGGGTTTAATAAGAAACCATTAAATGGATATAAAATACCAGCTGCAATAGGAATACCAATAAGGTTGTAAATAAATGCCCAAAACAGGTTTTGTTTAATGGTAGCTACCGTTTGTTTTGAAAGCTTTATAGCTTGTGGTATTTTACTTAGGTCAGATGATATAATGGTCATTTTAGCAACATCCATCGCAATATCACTACCTTTTCCCATGGCAATACTTACATCGGCAGTAGCTAGGGCAGTACTGTCGTTAATACCATCACCCACCATAGCAACGGTTTTTCCTTGTTGCTGTAACTCTTTTACAAAATCGGCTTTGTGTTGTGGTAATACTTCAGCTTTGTAATGTTGAATACCTGTTTCTTCTGCAATAGATTTTGCGGTAGCTTCGTTATCACCTGTAAGCATGTATAATTCAATATCCATAGCTTGTAGTTCCTTAATAGCTTGTACCGAGGTTTCTTTTATTTTGTCTGAAATAGCAAGTACAGAAAGTGCTTCTTTACTATTAGCAAACCAAATAACTGTTTTAGCCTGTTTGCTCCATTCGTCTGCCTGTTTTAAAAGTTCGTCCGCTATGGTAACCTTATTTTCAGCCAATAACTTTTTATTACCCACAAAAAAAGTTTCTCCGTTATAATCAGCCTTAGCCCCCTTACCCGTAATACTGTCGAAATTTGTTAGTGGGGTAGTGGCAGTATCTCCTAAAAACTTTACAACTGCTTCTGCTAATGGGTGTTCAGATTTTTTCTCAATACTTAAAAGAATGTTTTTAGCGGTATCATTATTCTGTAACCAAGATATACCTGTAACCTCTGGTTTTCCTTCGGTAATAGTTCCTGTTTTGTCTAAAATAATGGCGTTTACTTTTTTAGCCAATTCAAGACTTTCAGCATCTTTAATTAAAATACCTTTTTCTGCACCTTTACCCACCCCCACCATAATAGCGGTAGGAGTAGCCAGTCCTAAAGCACAAGGACATGCAATAACCAATACAGTGATGGCAGCTAACAATCCTTGAACCACTCCGTTATCACCACCTAAAGCAAACCATATAATAAAGGTAATCACAGCAATACTCATAACTACAGGTACAAAAATACTGGCGATTTTGTCAACCAATTTCTGTACTGGAGCTTTACTACCTTGTGCATCTTGTACCATTTTAATAATTTGAGCCAGCATGGTTTCTTTCCCAACCTTAACGGCTTTGAATTGGAAACTTCCTTTTTGATTGATGGTTCCTGCAAATACTTTTTCATTTTCTTTTTTTAGTACCGGAACAGGTTCACCACTTAACATACTTTCATCTACATATGAGCTTCCTGTGGTAACAACACCGTCTACCGCAATTTTTTCTCCTGGTTTTACAAGAATAGTATCATTTACGTTCACATTTTCAATAGCAGTTTGCTTTTCCGTTCCGTCAGGTTGTATCACAACCACAGTTTTAGGCTGTAGCCCCATCAGTTTTTTAATGGCAGAAGAGGTGTTTCCTTTGGCTTTTTCTTCTAATAGTTTTCCTAACAGAATAAATGCGATAATAACCGCAGCTGCCTCAAAATATACATGTGCTTCTAATCCTCTAGATTCCCAAAATTTTGGGAATAACATATTGAATACACTAAATATGTACGCTATACCTGTACTTAAAGCGACCAAAGTGTCCATGTTTGCGGAACGATGTTTGGCTTGCTTCCATGCATTGATGAAGAAGTCTTTTCCAAACCATAATAATACGGGGGTAGAGAAGGCCCACATAATAAGGTTGGCGTAAGGCATGTTCATAAAAAACATTCCAATAACAACTACAGGCAATGAAAGTATTACCGACCACATGGTTTTGGTCTTTAGTTGCTTGAACTTCTTTTCATGAATAGCTTCGAGTGTTTCTTGTTGTTTGGTTTCATCTTCAATTAGCAAATCATAACCCGCACCTTGTACTGCTTTTTGCAGTTTTGTAGCATTGGTCATGTTTGGAAGATATTCTACCGTTAAATTTCCGTTAGCAAAATTTACTGAAGCATTTACTACACCTGGTTCGTAGCTAACAATGCTTTCAGCACTTCCTGCACAAGAGGCGCAAGTCATACCTAATACTGGAAACACTTTTTTAACAGTGGTCACACCATAGCCAAGGTCTTTTATAGTAGTAACGGCGTTTGCAAGAATTTCTTCATTAGTAACTGTAATAGCAGCTCTTTGGTTGTTTAGTTCTACTTTGTGGGTTTCAATTCCCTCAACATGTGCTAATCCTTTTTCAACGATTAAAGCACAGTGCTCACTTTCCACACCTTCTAGAGGTAGGTAAATGATTTCTTTATTGTTATTTGTTGCCATTTTTTTACTGTATTAATTGTACAATACAAAGTTGGCATTAAGTTAAAGAAAATTTATTGTGGAATTTTGGAATTGATTTATAAGATTTACACCTCGTCTAATGGTTTTCTTCTGTCTTTACGGATTTTTTTAAAGTGACTCGGCGTTAATCCTGTAACTTTTTTAAATTGATTGCTTAAATATGCTACGCTTGAATAGTGCAAACGAAAGGCAATTTCACTTAAGGATAATTCATCGTAAACAAGTAACTCTTTTACCTTTTCTATTTTTTGAGCAATAAAATACTTTTCTATGGTAGTACCTTCTACTTCAGAAAAAAGGTTGGATAAGTAATTGTAATCGTGATGAAGCTCGTTGCTTAACAAATCAGATAAGTTAACTTTTGTCTCACTGTCTTGATGGTGTACTAAATTGATGATTAAGTTTTTAATCTTTTCAATAATGCGACTTTTTTTATCATCAATAATTTCGAAGCCTAAATCAAGTAAAATTTTGTCTAGACGTTCTTTTTCATCTGAAGTAAGTTCTTTTTCGAGTATAACCTCACCCAATTTAATGCTTTTTACACCAACACCTAATTTGTCTAATTCATTTTGAATTACTAGGATACAGCGATTGCAAACCATGTTTTTAATAGTGAGCGTCATAGTGTTTTTTATTATAGTTTGTTAGGCTTACAAAGATAGGAATAAGTGCTTGCTATAAATCAAAAACGGTTTCAATTTCTGCAATTCTATACCCTTGTGATTTTACAAACTCACGTTCTTCGCTGGTTGGGTTTATTATAGGGTTTGTATGGTTGAAGTGAATAAAGATAATTTTGTTTTTTTCTTGTTTATTTAAGCCTTTAAATTTTTCTAAGCTTTCAATAATAAAAGGGTGGGGTATTTGGCTAATATCTCTACTATTTATTTCCTTTCCACTATAAAATGTAGCATCTAAAAAAGCGTAGTCTACTTTTTTAATTTCATCAATAATGTTTTTGTCCCATTTTTCCCATTTGTCAATATCAGGAATAAACAAAGCGCTTTTATTAGGTCCCGTTATTCGGTAGCCGACAGTTTCAGAATACTCGTCTCTATGAGGAACTATAAGTGGAGTAACCTTAATGTTTTGGGTTAATTCAATTGGCTTTTCATTTTCTATTGGATGAAGTGCTATGTTTTTTCGCGTGATTAATTGATCCCAAGGTCCATTTTCAGACAAGAATTCTTTCATTCTAGGCATCGTATATACAAGCGCATTGTCAGCATCCATAGCTTCTTTACCTAAATACATTAAACCAGTATAGTGCCCTATGTGAGCATGTGTTAAAAAGATTCCATCTGTAATTTCTTTGTCAGTACTATCTTCTAGTTTGGTAAGTGTTTTCATTTGTGTTGCAATATCAGGAGTTGCTTCAAACAAATACGATTTTTGGTACTGCTTGTCAATTACTCCTAATGAGGTTACCTGTCTTTTTTTATCAGGGTTCTTAAAAAGAGTAGCACAGCAGTCTTTTTTACATGCAATTTGAGGAGAGCCTGCATCTTGAATAGTTCCTAAAATAACAATAGCGGTATTGCTCTTACTTTGTTTTGTAGGGGTGTTTGTTTTTGATGTTTTTTCTGAAGATGTATTACCAGCACATGAGAGGATAAAGAGAGTAATTAAAAGAATACAGTATTTATTCATATTATAACTTGTTGGTACTAATGTGTTTTGATTATTAGTTAAAAGTACAAATTTTAATACAGGTAAACAGAGAGAGGTGTTTGCGTATGTGTTTAAGTATAGAGCAAAAAAATCCCGAGTATTTTGCTCGGGATTTTTGTTTTATTGATCTTCGTCTACTTCAGTGCGAGACTCTGTTGGTTTTTCACCTTTTTCTATTTTGATAATGAGCTTTTTGTCTTTCTCATCTAAGTCCATAAAAATAGCATCGCCTTCGTTTAGTTTAGAGTTAACAATTTCTTCCGCTAATGCATCTTCAATATATTTCTGAATAGCTCTTTTTAAAGGACGAGCTCCGTATTGTTTATCAAAACCTTTGTCGGCAATATAATCTTTGGCCTTGTCACTTAGCGTAAGTTTGTACCCTAGGTCATCAATACGTTTTAGTAATTTATCTAATTCTATATCAATAATCTTATGAATGTCTTCACGTTCAAGAGAATTAAAGATTACCACATCATCAATACGATTTAAAAATTCAGGAGCAAACGATTTCTTTAAAGCACCTTCAATAATACTCTTTGCATGTGCATCTTCTTGCTCTTTTTTAGAAGACGTTCCGAAACCAACACCGCCACCAAAATCTTTTAACTTACGAACTCCAATATTTGAAGTCATAATAATAATGGTGTTTCTAAAATCTATTTTACGACCTAAACTATCTGTTATATGTCCGTCGTCAAGTACTTGCAAGAGCATGTTAAATACATCGGGGTGCGCTTTTTCAATCTCATCTAATAAGATTACAGAATAAGGCTTACGACGTACCTTCTCGGTTAATTGTCCTCCTTCTTCGTAACCAACATATCCTGGAGGTGCTCCTATTAAACGAGAAATGGCGAATTTCTCCATGTACTCACTCATGTCAATTCTAATTAAAGAATCGTCAGAGTCAAATAGCTCTCGTGCTAATACTTTAGCCAACTGTGTTTTACCAACACCGGTTGAACCTAAGAAAATAAAAGAACCAATAGGTTTATTAGGGTCTTTTAATCCAACACGGTTACGTTGTATAGCTTTTACTACTTTGGTAACGGCTTCATCTTGACCAATTACTTTACCTTTTATTAATTGAGGAAGCTCTGCTAAACGGTTACTTTCTGCTTCTGCAACACGATTTACAGGAATTCCTGTCATCATCGATACAACTTCAGCTACATTATCTTCAGTTACAGTTTCTCTATGTAGTTTAGAATCTTCTTCCCATTGGTGTTGAGCTGATTCTAAGGCTGTTTCTATATTTTTTTCGTCATCGCGAAGCTTTGCAGCCTCTTCGTACTTTTGTCCGCTTACTGCTTTGGTTTTGCGACCTCTAATTTCTTCTAGTTTTGCTTCTAATTCTAAAATCTGTTGCGGAACTACAATATTTGTAATATGAATTCTCGATCCAGCTTCATCTAAAGCATCAATAGCTTTGTCTGGTAAAAAGCGATCAGTCATATAACGGTTGGTTAATTTTACACAAGCTTCAATAGCTTCATCAGTAAAGGAAACATGATGATGCGATTCGTATTTGCTTTTAATGTTGTGTAAAATTTGTATTGTTTCTTCAACAGAAGTAGGGTCGACGATTACTTTTTGAAAACGACGTTCTAATGCACCGTCTTTTTCAATATTTGTTCTGTATTCATCTAAAGTAGTTGCACCAATACATTGAATTTCTCCTCTTGCTAAGGCAGGTTTTAACATGTTAGAAGCGTCTAACGAACCTGTAGCTCCTCCGGCACCCACAATGGTATGAATCTCATCAATAAATAAAATGATGTCATCATTCTTCTCAAGCTCATTCATTAACGCTTTCATACGTTCTTCAAACTGACCTCTATATTTTGTACCGGCAACTAAGCTAGCTAAGTCAAGAGAAACAATGCGCTTATCGAATAAAATTCGAGATACTTTTCTATCTACGATGCGTAAAGCTAATCCTTCAGCGATGGCAGATTTACCAACACCGGGTTCACCAATAAGCATTGGGTTGTTCTTTTTTCGTCTGCTTAAAATTTGTGAAACACGCTCAATTTCTTTTAAACGACCTACAACAGGGTCTAATTTTCCTGCCACTGCTAAGGCTGTTAAATCACGCCCGAAGTTATCTAAAACAGGGGTTTTAGATTTTTTAACTTGTTTCCCTTTTTGAGGTTGTTGTCCGTAAGGATTAGACTTTTCGTCAGCAAACTCGTCATCTGAAGGAGATTCTCCTATAGGAGAAATAAACGTGTCGTCATCTACGTGTAATTCTTTATACAAGTTTTTAGCCTGCTCGTAATCTACATCATATTTTTGAAGTAGTTTGGTCGTAGGGTCGTTCTCGTTGCGTAAGATACACAGTAATAAATGTGCCGTGTCTATAGCGTTACTTTGATATAATTTAGCTTCTAAAAACGTTGTTTTTATAGCTTTCTCTGCTTGTCTGGTAAGGTGTAAGCTCTTTCTTTGAGGGCTTGAAAAAGATGGAGTTGTCGGATTTAGTTTTTCTAGTTTATTACGTACTAAATCTAAATCAACATCAAAAGTTGTCAATATTTCAATGGCTTTTCCATCACCTTTTCTAATCAAACCCAACAAAAGATGTTCCGTTCCAATAAAGTCATGTCCTAGTCGTAAGGCCTCCTCTTTACTGAAAGTAATCACATCTCTAACCTGTGGTGAAAAATTATCGTCCATAAATTTATTTTCTATCTCTGTAAAGTTAGTAAGTTTTTTTCTTAAAAATTACAAAAAAGATGCCAATAGTTTTCAACTGACATTCTGACGAGTAAAATAAGGCATTTTAAAGTTTGTTATCCTTATAAAATTGTTAATAAATTACTACAAAACAGTCGGTATATTTTTTGTGTAAAACTGAGGGTTGTAGTATCTTGCAATGTTTTAGAAAATGCAGAGAATTGTAAAGCATTTCAAAAAGTGAGTTTTATCGAGTGTAAAATTCACTTTTTTGACGAAAATAAATACTAATATTTTAAAAGAAAATATATGGCAGATGGCGAAAAGTTGATCCCTATCAACATTGAAGAGCAAATGAAGTCCGCATACATCGATTATTCAATGTCGGTGATAGTATCCAGAGCATTACCAGATGTAAGAGACGGTTTAAAACCTGTACACAGAAGGGTTTTATTCGGTATGCATGAGTTAGGAATTAAAGCTACTGGAGCATATAAAAAATCTGCAAGAGTTGTAGGGGAAGTATTAGGTAAGTACCACCCACATGGAGATACTTCGGTTTACGACTCTATGGTACGTATGGCACAAGATTGGAGTGTGCGTTATATGATGGTTGATGGACAAGGGAACTTTGGTTCGGTTGATGGTGATAGTCCAGCAGCAATGCGTTATACCGAGGTACGTATGCAGAAAATATCAGAAGAAATGTTATCTGATATAGAAAAAGAGACTGTAGATCACAAGCTAAATTTTGATGATACGTTACAAGAGCCAACCGTGTTACCAACACGTATTCCTAACTTGTTAGTTAATGGAGCATCGGGTATTGCAGTTGGTATGGCAACCAATATGGCACCTCATAACTTAACAGAAGTGATTAACGGTACTGTTGCTTATATTGATAATCGCGATATTGAGATTGATGAGTTAATGCAACACATCAAAGCACCCGATTTTCCAACAGGAGGAATTATTTATGGTTACGATGGCGTAAGAGATGCTTTCCATACAGGTCGTGGGCGTATTATAATGCGTGCAAAAGCTACGATTGAAGAAGTAAAAGGACGTGAGTGTATCATAGTAACTGAAATTCCTTACCAAGTGAATAAGGCAGAAATGATTAAGAAAACTGCCGACTTGGTCAATGAAAAGAAATTAGAAGGAATTGCAAGTATTCGTGATGAATCTGACCGTAAAGGAATGCGTATTGTTTACATACTAAAGCGCGATGCAATTCCTAATATTGTTTTAAACAAATTGTTTAAATATACACAATTACAAACATCATTTAGTGTAAACAATATTGCCTTAGTAAAAGGACGTCCAGAGCAGTTAAACTTAAAGCAGTTAATTCACTATTTTGTTGAACACAGGCATGAAGTAATTGTTCGTAGAACAGAATTCGAATTAAAGAAAGCCGAAGCACGTGCGCATATTTTAGAAGGATTAATTATTGCTTCTGATAATATTGATGAGGTAATTGCAATTATTAGAGGTTCTGCTAATGCTGATGAAGCTCGTGAAAAATTAATGGAGCGTTTTGAACTGACAGAAATTCAAGCACGTGCCATTGTTGAAATGCGTTTACGTCAGTTAACAGGACTAGAGCAAGATAAGTTACGTGCTGAATATGACGAAATCATTAAAACGATAGCAGATTTGAAAGATATTCTTGCGAATGAACCTAGACGTTATGATATCATCAAAGAAGAATTAATTCAAGTAAAAGAAAAGTATGGTGATGATCGTCGTTCTGTAATTGAATATGCAGGAGGAGATATGCGAATCGAAGATATGATTCCTAACTCTAAAGTTGTTGTTACCATTTCGCATGCAGGTTATGTAAAGCGTACAAACTTAGATGAATATAAAGTTCAGAATAGAGGGGGACGCGGACAAAAAGGGGCAACGACCCGTAACGAAGATTTCTTAGAACACTTATTTGTAGGGACGAACCACCAGTATATGTTGTTCTTTACTCAAAAAGGAAAGGTATTCTGGATGCGCGTGTATGAAGTTCCTGAAGGAGGAAAGAATACAAAAGGAAGAGCGATTCAAAATTTAATAAATATAGAACAAGACGATAAAGTAAAAGCCTTTTTAGTAACAGGTGATTTAAAAGATGAAGATTACATCAACAATCACTATGTAATTATGGCAACAAAACGTGGTCAGGTTAAGAAGACTCCTTTAGAACAATATTCTCGTCCAAGAGCTAATGGTATCAATGCAATTACCATTAAAGATGGAGATGAATTATTAGAAGCGAAGTTAACTACAGGAGATAGCCAAGTAATGTTAGCACTTAAATCTGGAAAAGCAATTCGTTTTGAAGAAGCTAAAACTCGTCCAATGGGAAGAACCGCTTCAGGAGTTCGTGGTATTACCCTATCACATGAAAATGATGAAGTAATTGGTATGGTCGCTGTTAATGATATGGAAAGTAATATCTTAGTAGTTTCAGAAAAAGGATATGGAAAACGTTCTAACTTAGAGGATTACCGTATAACGAACCGTGGAGGTAAAGGAGTTAAAACGTTGAATATATCAGAAAAAACTGGTAATTTAGTTGCTATTAAAAATGTAGACGACTCTAACGACTTAATGATTATTAACAAATCTGGGTTAACTATTAGAATGGCTGTAGAAGATTTACGAGTTATGGGTAGAGCAACTCAAGGAGTTAAATTGATTAATATTAAAGATAATGACGATATTGCAGCAGTAGCAAAAGTGATGCATGAAAAAGACGAAGAAGAAGATGGCACGGAAATTGAAAATGAAACGAATGAAAGTCAAGAACAACAATAAATAAATCATAACAAAAATGAAAAAACAAATCTTAGCCCTTTCTTTAGGATTAATGTCGTTAGGGGCAATTGCTCAAAAATCAGAACTTAAAGCTGCTGAGAAAGCTATAAAAAAACAAGATTTTACTACAGCATTAAGTACCCTTAACGCAATAGAAGGGTCTTTAATGATGAACGGTGAAGATAAATATAAGTCTAAATTTTACTTCTTAAAAGGAAAAGCATTGGCTGCTAAAAAAGAATATAGAGCAGCAGGAGAAGCATTCAATGCTTTGATAGCCATGAAAGACGATAAGTATGGCGATGAAGCGAAGCCAATTTTAAATCAGATGATTCAAGAGGTTTCAAAAAAAGCGGTTGATTTATACAATAATAAAAAAGATTACCAGCAAGCTGCTGAAGACTTCTATTTAACATATGTATTAAGCCCTACTGATACTTCATTTGCGTACAATGCAGCGATTTCTGCAACTCAAGCAAAAGAGTATGATAAGGCAATTGAATATTATAGAGAATTACAAAAAGTAGGTTATACAGGCGTTGAAGAACAATATGTAGCTACCGATAAAGCTACAGGGAAAGTAGAAAGCTTTGGAACTGATAAAGCGAGAAGAGATTTAATGGTAAAGTCGGGAAGTTTTGTAAAGCCTGAGACTAAATCTTCTGAATCAAAATCGGCTACCATCGTTAAGAACATAGCTTTGATTTTAAAAGAACAAGGGAAAACAGATGAGGCTATCGCAGCTTTTAAAGATGCCCGTGCTTCTAACCCTAAAGATTTAAACTTAATTTTAAATGAAGCTCAACTATATGTTGATATGGGAAAGATGGATAAGTTTGGAGAGTTAATGAGTGAAGCTGTAGCTTTAGATCCAGAAAACCCAACTTTATACTACAATTTAGGTGTTGTAAACTTTAACGAAGGAAGAATAGAAGATGCTAAGAAGTACTACACAAAAGCTGTAGAATTAAAACCAGATTATGCTGATGCTTATATGAATTTAGCAGTAGTGGTTTTAAACAAAGAAAAAGCAATTGTAGATGAGATGAATAAAAACTTATCTAACTTTAAAAAGTATGATGAGCTAGCTGCAAAGCAAAAAGAAGTGTATCGAGAAGCTATTCCATTTTTAGAAAAAGCAGATAGTTTAAACAGAAATGTAGAAACTGTTAAAACGTTAATGAACTTATACGAAGTTTTAGAAATGAGTGATAAGGCTTCTGAATACAGAGAATTATACAAATCAATGAAGTAAGCAATTATTTCAACCATAAAAAAACCGAAACTTTAAAGTTTCGGTTTTTTTATGTGCTATAAATTAAACGCTGATCACTCAATCAAACGTTTAATAACCCTAAGTTTATGGGTGTGTTGTTGTGTATCAACATTGTAAATTCCACTGTGGTCTAACTTATCAATACGAACTTTTCCGTGAGCATGTATGATGTTGTAGTCGTTCATAATAATTCCGACATGAGTAATCGTTCCTTCTTCATTATCAAAAAAAGCCAAATCACCAGGTTCGCTCTCTTCAATAAAACTCAATACTTCACCTTGAGTTGCTTGTTGTTTTGCATCACGTAAAAGATTGTACCCACACAATTTATACACCGTTTGGGTAAATCCAGAACAATCAATTCCAAAAGGTGATTTTCCACCCCATAAATAGGGAACGTTTAAGAATAAAAAAGCAGTTTCTACAATCGCAGATTTTACCAGCTTACGGTTGCATACTTTACCTTCGTATAAAAATGAGGTATGATTAATGTTAATTTTATTATTCTTAAATAACGGAAGACGAGCTCCCATAGGAATCGTGGTTAAATTACTATTGTTATCGGTAATAAAATCAATCAATTCGCCAGCATAGTGCTTTTTCTCTTTAGATAAAAGAGCATGTATCTCTTCTGAAATTTCTTCGTATTGTTTATTGTCTATATATCCTTCATACTCATCAAAAGCCAAACGGATTTTACTCCATTTTTTAGATTTTTCTAAGACTTCAAAGTGTTCACCAAAAACAACTTGATTTACCATTTCTGAAGCATCAGAAGGCTCTAATCGAAGAGGAACAATACTTAAATTACAAATTCCGAAAGACATCTATTAGTTAGGTATTTTAAAACAATTAAACTCTTTCTATAACCATTGCACTAGCACCACCACCACCGTTACATATTCCAGCAGCACCAATTTTAGCGTTGTTTTGTTTTAAAATAGAAGTTAAGGCAATAATAATTCTAGCTCCTGAAACTCCTAATGGGTGTCCTAATGAAACTGCTCCACCATTCACATTTACTTTATCAGCAGATAAGCCTAAGATTTTCATGTTTGCCAATCCAACTACAGAAAAAGCTTCGTTCAACTCAAAATAATCAACATCATCAATTGAAACTCCAGCTTTAGCTAAAGCTTTTGGTAATGCTTTTGCAGGAGCTGTTGTAAACCATTTTGGTTCGTGGGCAGCGTCGGCATATCCTTTAATTTTTGCCAAAGGAGTTAACCCTAATTCAGCAGCTTTTTCAGCAGACATTAATACCAAAGCAGCTCCACCATCATTAATAGTAGATGCATTTGCAGCAGTTACCGTACCCTCTTTTGTAAACGCAGGACGCAAAGCAGGAATCTTTTCCATTTTTACATTCTTGTACTCTTCATCTTCAGAAAAGATAATAGGCTCTCCACGGCGTTGCGGTATTTCAACAGGAACAACTTCATCTGTAAATTTACCTTCGCTCCAAGCTTTAGCAGAACGGTTGTATGATTCAACAGCAAAAGCATCTTGGTCTTCTCTTGAGAATTCATATTCAACAGCACATTCATCAGCACAAACCCCCATTGCTACTTGTTCGTATGCATCAACCAATCCATCTTTTTGCATTCCGTCTTCCATTTTAATAGGACCGAACTTACTCCCTGTTCTGGCATGTTGGTAATGAGGAATCATGCTCATATTTTCCATACCACCGGCTACTACAATTTCAGCATCTCCCAAAGCAATAGTTTGTGCAGCTAACATGATAGACTTCATTCCTGATGAACAAACTTTGTTAACAGTAGTACAAGGTACAGTATCAGGAATTCCTGCAAAGATTGCAGCTTGACGAGCTGGTGCTTGCCCTAAACCTGCTGAAACAACATTTCCCATAAAAACTTCCTGAACCATTGCTGGTTTCAAGTTAATTTTATCTAAAGCTCCTTTAATGGCTACAGCCCCCAACTTAGGTGCAGGTGTAGTTGATAATGTTCCTAAAAAACTACCAATTGGAGTTCTTGCAACCGATACTATGACTACTTCTTTCATGTGCTACTATTTGTTAATTTTTATTTATTCCAATAAGCAAAAACCATTAAAATAATAAAGCTGTTAAGGGCTTAATAATTATTTTTTACAATTGATTTCATGTATTGGGTGAATTGTATTAAGATTTGTTTTGCGAAAATAACCATTTTATAATAAGTACTCAAATAATAGAGAAAGGTTATATTTACATTTTATAAACATCAAAAATGAACGATTTAATCAACAGACTGTACAAGAATAACACGATAATTTATAAAGTATTGTTATTCTTAATTACAGTAATTGCTATTGTGTATTTGTTTCCTAAAGGAGGACAGTTTAAATACGATTTTCCGCAAGGAAAACCATGGCAGTATGATAACTTATATGCTCCTTTTGATTTTGCTATTCAAAAAACTCCAGAAGAAATAGCTGAAGAGAAAGGAGAAGTAGAAAATAGTTCAAAAAAATATTTTGTAGTTGATGCTTCGGTAAAAGCAGAGGTAATACGTTCGTTTACCAATGAGATTACAACCCTAGACTCGTTATCAACTAGTGCAGTTAGGGACTTAATTAAAGAAGGAGAAAAGCTGATTCATAAAATATACTTGTATGGTTTTTTAGACGATGCGAGTATCGATAAAGCAACTAGAGGAGATGTAGTGGTGCTACGTAAAGGAAATTCTATAGACGACATTCCTTTTTCTAAATTGATACAATCTAAAGATATTTTAAATTTTTTAAGAAGCAATACAGAAAACCTTCAGTATTACAAACAACGCTTACTTATAAATTACCTATCGAGTAGCTTGCGTCCTAATGTAACATATGATTTTAAATATAGCGAGAAGGAGTTAAATGAGCGTTTACAAGGTATTTCTTATGCTAAGGGAAAGGTTTCAAAAGGAGAATTAATTATTTTAAAAGGAGACATTGTTGAAGGAAGAAAGTATAATGTTTTAAAATCATATGAGGTGGCATCTAGCTCTAGAATTTGGACAAAATCTAACTATAATTGGATTGTGTTTGGGTACACAATTTTAGTAGCCTTAGCTTTATTGATGTTGCTGTTGTTTTTAGAAAGATACAGATTTGAAACGTTTAACGACAATAATAAAGTAACCTTTATTTTCTTCAATATCTTTTTAATGATTTTTGTGCAAACGATGGTGGTAAAGTACAATTCTGATTATTTGTATGTAGTTCCATTAAGTATTTTACCAATTGTATTGAAAGCTTTTTTCGATGCCCGATTGGGGTTGTTTACCCATGTGCTTACCGTATTGTTATTAGGATTTATTGTACCAAATAGTTTTGAGTTTATTTACTTACACATTATTGCGGGAATTGTAACCATATTAACGGTGTCTGAACTGTATAAAAGAGCGAGCTTATTTATGTCTATCGGGCAAATTACGCTAATTTATATGGTAACTTATTTTGCCTTTTCTATTTTAAAAGAAGGAAATGCAGATAAAATAAATTGGATGTACTTTGGGTTATTTGCTGCGAATGGACTGTTATCGTTCTTAGCTGTGTTTTTTATCTATTTTTATGAAAAACTTTTCGGACTGGTTTCTGATGTAACGTTATTAGAGCTTTCTAATACAAACTCAAAACTATTGAGAGATTTAAATGAAAAAGCACCCGGAACGTTTCAGCATTCCATGCAGGTAGCTAATTTAGCCGAAGCAGCAGCTAATGAAATAGGAGCTAACTCCATGCTAGTAAGAACAGGAGCTTTGTATCACGATATTGGTAAAATGGTAAACCCTATGTATTTTACCGAAAATCAATCTACAGGAGTGAATCCCCATAACGATTTATTACCAGTGGACAGTGCACGTATTATTTTAGATCATGTAATTAACGGAATTGAGATAGCGAAAAAACATAAATTGCCAGATAGGATTATAGACTTTATTCGAACACACCACGGAACAAGTGTTACTTACTATTTTTATAAACAAGAACAAGAGAACAATCCAGATGTTGATATTCAGAAGTTCCAATACCAAGGGCCAATTCCGTTTTCAAAAGAAACTGCTATTTTAATGATGTGTGATGCAGCAGAAGCTGCTTCTAAAAGTTTAAAAAACCCGACAGCACAATCGATAGATGTATTAATCGATAGAATTGTAGACAAGCAAAAAAACGATAATCAGTTCATAAATTCTGATATTACTTTTAGAGAAATAGAAAAAATTAAAAAAATTATTAAGAATAAGTTAATGAATATCTATCACTTACGTGTTGAGTATCCAGAATAGGTAATTTTTTTAGCAAAAAAGTTTGTAGAAACGTATATATAGTTATACATTTGCACTCGCAATTTTTAATTCACACTTCGGTAAGAATTAAGGAGAGGTGGCAGAGTGGTAATGCAGCAGCCTGCTAAGCTGTCATCCTTCGGGATGCCCGGGTTCGAATCCCGGTCTCTCCGCAAAAAAATTGTAGATGACACTAATCGGGGTGTAGCGTAGCCCGGTCATCGCGCCTGCTTTGGGAGCAGGAGGTCGCAGGTTCGAATCCTGCCACCCCGACAAACAATGGTCGCGTAGCTCAGCTGGATAGAGCATCTGCCTTCTAAGCAGACGGTCACAGGTTCGAATCCTGTCGCGATCACAATAAGCCTTACTAGTTTTAGTAAGGCTTTTTTGTTTTTGTAGGTTTTATAGTGCTTACAATTTACTATGTTTTTTCAGATCACACCTTTTTAAAATTGCTTCAACATTAAGTTAAAAAGGGGTAAAAAAGATGCTTTGTGAATACCTACTGTTAGGTAGGAAACTTTTTAAGTTAAGGTTTAAATTTATTCCATTAACTAACCATAAATTTAATCACTTATGAAAAAAGCACTTTTATGTATCGTATTTCTAAATACTTCTGTTTTGTTTTCGCAAATTTTTAAAAATAGTAATGGAGAGGGAGTTTTCTTTACAGAAAAAGCAAAACAATTTGGAATTGATACAGAGTTCTCAAAAAAAACAACTTCTTTAAATTTCCAATTGAATTCACCTTTAAGTTTTTGGTTAAAAAAAGGAGCATCTATTAAATATTATAATGGATTCAAAAAAACAAATAAAGATGAAGAAAGAGATTCTGTTAAAGTCTTTACTCTTCAAACTTCTTTTAGTTTGTTAACAGAAATAAATTTGGTTAATACTCAAACTATTACCAAAGGATTAGTAAATCCAGAGGTGGGAATTAAACTAGGTATTATAAAAACAATTGATAGTTTGAATAGAAACGAGTTGTCTACCTTGGCTTGGTCTGGTGGAATTACTTCATCTATTAAATATGACAATAAAAAGGTTTTTTATGATACCATTTCAAATGTAAAAACAACGAAATATCCTTACACATATTCGATAGATTTAAATGCTGAATTTTATTTTAAAAATCTAAAGTTTATGGCATTAGGTACTGTTGTGGGATATAATAATTCAACAAATTATGCTGATTTAAAGGCGTTTCAGGATTTACCTTTTGAGTTTATGGATTCAAATATTGCAATTATCGGAGAGGATGAAGATGGTAGGGTTGGTAGTTATAATAGAAAGGGGAATTTTTACCTTGGTTTATCAGCACCTATTTTTCCTTTCAAGTTAATAAAGGAAGAAACAACAGTTGCAAGTAAAATATTAGAGAGGGTTGTTTTAACTCCGTATATACATAAAACTTTTAGGGATAGTGATATCTTAAACATAGGAGCTTCGATTTCATTAGTAGATGTAGCTTTGAATAATAACTCTTTTACAGAACTTTTTAATACGGGATTTAGTGTCGGCTTTGATTGGGTTAAAAAAGAAAATAAATGGTCTTCTTTAAATGTATTTATTGGAGGTAAATTATCTATTGATGGGTTAATTAAACATTTTAAACCTGTACCTGAATAGAATATATAATAAAAAATAAAAAAACTTAAAGAGGCTTAAATGCCTCTTTTTTTGTACTATGGTATTAATTAGATTTATAACATTTAAAAGCAAGGTAAGAGCAGATAAGAAAACTACCTTGTATTGTAGAATAACGTATAATAAAAAAAGAAAACAGTTTGCAACAGGGATATTTATAGATCCAAAGTTGTGGAATAGTAAGAAGCAAAAGCTTTTAGATAAAGCAGAAAACTCAGAAATTGTAAATACACAATTAAGCCTTATTAGTCAAAAGATTAATGAGGCTTTTTTATTACTACAACTTCAACAAAACGATTTTAATGTTGATGATACATACAGTCAATATAAAGGAAAAAAATACGAGAGTAGAGAAGACTTTGTTGGAGTTGTATGATATTCACAATGAGCAAACCAAAAAACGTATAGGAATTGATTTTAAAGAAGTTTCTTGAAGCAGGTATATAAAAGAAAGGTAGAAAAGTTTAAATACAAAAGACATGATATAAAACTGAACAAACTCGATTTAAAATTTATAGAGGATTTGGGAAATTATCTTAAAACAGAACTTCAACTAAGTCAAGTCATCATAAATAGAAGTTAGCAAAGAGTGAAAATAAGAGCTAAAAAAACGACCAAACACATTGATGAAAATTCAAAGACATAGGAAAGTTAAAACTACTTATAAATAGGTAGTTTTTTTGTTTTATAAATTATTAATTTAGTCATAACCAAACTTAAAGAATTAAAAATGAAAAACTTAAAGCATCCTGTGTTTTTAATTTTAACAGGAATTATTGTAGGGGTTATTTCTTACTACTGTATTTTGGGGCTAGCCTATAACTCCATGGAGAAAAACATGTTGAAGAGTAATTTTTTAGCTCAAACCTTTGAAAAAGATCCGTCCTTAAGCGGTGCGCTACAATCAGAAGAACGATTATCAACAATGAAAGGAGGTGATAATCCTGTATTGACTTGGCGCATATTAAATGCCGCCAATGTTATAAATAACGATCTTCAAATTTCGAATGTCAGTACCATTCTATCCACGTTCTTTCAAAGGGAAATTACAAGCACAAACGATTTAAGAACAAAAACATCTTTAGATGTGTTGATAGACTTACTTCAGTCTATCGGAAAAAGTCAAAACGGTTCAGAACCCCAAGCTAGAAGTGAAATAAAAAAACATATTGTTCAAAGTTTGTCTGAAAAAAAAGGAGCAATAGATGCCTATGATGAATTTTTACTTCAAAATACTTCTCAAGACACATATAAAAAAATAGAGGGTTCCTCTACAGATGAAATTCATGCAGTATTAAACAGACTTTTTTATCACTACAGAGTAGAACAAGTGTTTACAGATGTACCAAATAGCATTCCCAATTCAAACTTAGAAGCACAAGAAGAATATAAACAAATTAAAGATTTGTGTTTTCAAATATTACTTTCCATTTCTGACGATAAGGCAGTAAAATATACAACGCAAAGAAAAGAGTGGATTAAAGGACCAGAACAATTGGTTATGATGTGTTTGTTTTTTGTAGCGCTGTTAATTCTTGTCGTAAAACGTAAAATTTCTAAAGAAAATGAAAAAAATAATGAAATATCACAGCGCTACTACAACTACTATAATTGGATTTTTTCATCGCTTACAGCTATAGGGTTTATAGGAACTATAAGAGGATTGAGTAATGCGCTTTCAGATGCTGATATTATTTTTAGATCAGGGGCTGGTTTAGACCAAGCGATTTCTATTTCATCCATTACTCAAGTGCTTGGTGTTGCATTTTCAACTACATTAATAGCACTCATACTAACTCTACTGTTAGGTTTGTTAAAGTTGTTTATTGATCCTACTAATAAATTAAATTTAGACTAGCAATGGCTCAGAATAAAGGAGTTAGTTTAAGCAGTGTCGATATGTTGGCATGTGCCTTAGGAGCCTGTATTGTATTAATGTTGGTTTTTGTAGTTAATGTTGGAAACAGTTCAGGAAATGGAACACAATCTGGCAATAAATTTAACGGTACTTCACTTTCGTTGTTTTCTGATGATATGTCGCAAGGAAGAATGGTTTTTATAAGACAAGTAGCTCTTAGGTTTCAGTCAACTCAAGACTTCAAACTATTTAAGAAAAACATGAACGTAGGTGTTTGGAGCTATGACCAAGCATTAAAAGCCTTAAAACGTGTTGATGAACAAGTTTATTTTCTTCCAGAAGAACAAATGGTTGTGTATGGCATTCTATCAGATACCCTTATTAAGAAGCAGATAAAGTTTACGCTTAACAAACAAATTCTTGCAAAAAATCCAACCATGGCAACAAGAAGCGTAAACGTAAAAGCAAAACTAATCGAAGGAGCCTCAGAGTTAAATTCAGAGAAGGTTTTTTCAGGGTTTTATGAAACAGTACCTAAAGTTTATGGAACCGAAATAGGATTTAAAAACCTAACGGTAGAATTTAAACAAAGAGCGTTGAAAGATACGATGCATATTAAGAAGCTCATAGAAATAAAAAATTACTAAGATGTTTAAAAAAGCAAGAACACTTATTAGCTTTATTGATTTATTGGCATGTGCCTTAGGAGCCTCTATTTTATTGATGTTAGTTTTTGCCAAGTCTAAAGAAGATGCAGCAAAAACAATAAGTATAGGAGCTCCTAAAGATTTTATGTATTGCGAAGTTGAATTACAACAACCCCAAGCCTATATAATCTTTCAAGTAAGACCCAAAGGAGGGGTGTGGAGAAGGCTACAGCTAAACAAAAAAGCACAAATAAAATACCATAATGGTTTTATTAACCTTACCAATAATACCCTAAATAAAACAGATAGTTACTATGCTTGGGGGCCATTTTATAAGAAGGATGGAGATAGCTACCGTACCGATAAAAGCTATTTTGGAATTTATGGAGTACAAGGAAAAAACGAATCCAACTGGGAATTTAGTGCATCGTATATTTCAGATATACAACTCGATTGGAATTCTGGGGCAGCTTCTCCCGATAAAATAATAAGTACCCAAAAACTACCTAAAATTCATTTGACTTATCGTGTTAGAAATAAAAACAGCACCGCTGTAGTAGAGAAGAAAATATCACTTAACATAGGAGAAACCCAACTATTTAATATAGAAATAAACAATGAAAACTAAAACAATAAAACTATCGCTAATTATACTTTCAGTATTTGTATTAGTGGGGTATGTGGTAGATAATAATTCTAATGAACGTTTACTCTCTATAGCGAATAAAAAGGCAATTGAAAATCATGACGTCGCAGATATTTTGAGTCTTTTTCAGTTTATAGATCAATTAAAAAATCAAAGCAAACCAGAACTAGTGTTGAATAGTATTCGTGGTTTTGGAGGTGTTTTTTCTAGCGAAAATTTAGAACTAGACGAAACAAAACAATTACTAAATGACCTTATTAAACACCTAGATTCACTAAGAACACAAAATACCTCAGAGCTATTAGAAACCGTAATTTCTGAAGGAACAATAGTACTGTTACCAAAACACTTAAAAGAAGACTTTGAAGGAGCAAAAGAAAAAATTACTTCCACCAATACTAAAGTAGTTCTTACATCAACAGCATACAACTACATATATGTATTTAATGAATTATTACCCAAGTTAAAAAAACTATTAACACAGGAAAAAGAGATTACAAAAGAAGAATTTCTTACAGCCTTTTATGAAGCAAAAATTTCTAAACTTAAAATAACCATCATAAAAAATATTTTCAAAGAAGTTCCAAAAGAACTGTTAGGTGAAATAATACCAATGAAAGAAATTTCAGAAATACAAACAGAAATTGCAAAGTATGAAGCTATTGTCAACCCTAATTTAGAAATTTTAAAAAACTATCAAGAAGGAGTATCTGCAGAACAACTCAAAATACAATTAAAAGAACAAACGTTGAAAAAGTATGCTTATCTCTTAGAAGAATACGCACGCACAGAAGCAAAAATTACCCAAGCAGCAAACAAAATTCTAAATTTTGAAAAAGCCCTTCTCAAAGAATATGAATCACTTCAAACATTACTTAATAAAAAAGCGACAAAAACAATTGTTAAAGCACAGCAAGAGTTGAACGAAGTTATAGGAGCTAAAAACTATATAGATATTATTCCTAACTATTTAGAAAAGAAACCCAATTGCTGGTTGCGATTAAAACTACCAGAAAATTCAATAGAATATATAAAAGAGCACAAAGAAATTAAAGGAATTACCGGAAGCCTCTATTTAGTGTATAAAACAAAAGTATTTGATGATAAAACATCATTAAAAGGCAAGTCATTTATACCAGGTGTAAATTTAAACCCTGTGCAAATAGATTCGTTAAAAGCATCGTTAAAAAAAATCGTTTCAGAAATTCCCTTAGGAATTAAAATATCAAACCTAGCAATAGCGAAAAAAAGCCCCCAAAATACTTTAGTGACCTGCACTGGTTACGATGGAAAAAACGAAACCGTTAATAACCTACAAATTACCATTCCAAAAGACAGTCCATGGACAAACTTTAAAACAATACTCAAAGACCAAAAAGAAGTATTTAATAGGCTTCAAATAAGTAAAGAATTAGGATTACAATTAAACCATATAACCCTAAACCCTAACAACTTTGACACTACTTTTTCATTTCACGTAGGGTCTGGTAGTATTGTTCGAGACCTTCTTAATATTAAAAAAGAAACCAATTCTTTTGAGTTTACTTTAAGTGAAATTCAAAAAGAAAATGAGTTTATTTCCAGTAAATTAAGAGAATTGTTTGGAAAAAAAATTACAGCAAGACTCCAAGAAATACTGGATAAAAAAGAAAACAAAAAACGCATACAAAACTTAATATTGGCAGACAGTATTATTCAAACTAAAGTGGCGTATAACCAAGATCAAATTGTAGGAAATATTAGCTATGTGCCTATTGGGTTTACTGCGTTAAATAAAAAGTTCAAGCAAACAGCTGCGGTTGATATCCTTTTTAAAACATCTTTAAAAAACGGGAAATCTGCGATAAACATTTCAAATACCTTTTTGCCCTATGAAGGAATCATAAGAACTTATGTAAAAAAATATTTAACTACAACGAAAGAGGCTTTATTACAAGTTGTAAGCAGAACACTAAGTACGTCAGAAATAGGAAACTTAATGTTAAACCTTTCTCAAGAAGTACAGTTTTCTAAGTTTACATTAAATTATAACAATAGAGAAATAACAGGAGAGATGTGGGTTAAAGGTTTCGCCGATAAAAAAATGTTAGTATCTATTACGAAAAGAGGATTGCGAGTTGAAAATATAGAAGAGGTATTTAAAGAAATTATCAAATCAACATTCGAAACCTATGTGGTATCTCAATTTGAACGAACCATTCAAAAAAAGTGTAATGACCTGTTAGCAAACAAAGAAATTTCGCTATTTACCTTCGATTTTAAATTTGAAGACATAGATTGCAGTCTTCAAAACTCAAACGCTTCTTTTAAAGCAGTATATAAAAAAGATCCAGCAAACTTTGCTAAGGTTACATTTAATACTTCCGGAAACCTTACAATAGTAGAGCTAGCCGCTCCTGTCATCGAACGAGAAATTATAGCTAAAATACAAGAAAACCTTACTCAATATACAGATTTTAAATACTTAAAAGTAAAAAATCCACGATTTGAGAAAGGAGTTTTAAAAATTGATGCCTTTGTTCAAATAGAAGCCATTGGTTTGTATGAGCAAGCAGGAACTTTTGAAATAGCTCCAGATACAAAAAACATTGTAGAGGCCAAATTTAACGGATTCGATTTAAAAACAGCCTTTGAAAATAAGCTGAATAACCACGTAAAAGAAAAAATAAAAAAACGTATAAAAGATAAAAAATTAACCCTTGAATTTTCTAAAGAAGCCGATGGTTTATCAATAACGGATGTTGAAGAAGTGAAGCTATTTGGTTTAGATAGAAAGCTAGTATTTAAAGCTGAAGCTCATTTAAAAGGGATTGTGGTTCCAGGGTTTAAAATTACCATTAACCTCTCTGAAGAAGACCTTTTAAAGGCAATTCGTATCGATTTACCAAGTACAGCTATTCTTAACGGATTACTAGCAAATACTAGCCTAATGAACGATTTAGGTACAGAGATTGTTCCAGGATTACATGCACGGATTGAAAAAATAACGATTCACATAAATCCAGTTAGAATAGAAGGTTTTTTACAGCTTGAACTAAACAATTTAACCTTTCCATCTATGAGGTTTGAAGTAACTAAAAATAACATTCGATTCCATCCTTCGTTATCGTTTCCTTTACCAGGTGCTTATTTACTTTCTGCCTCTCCGCCACTTACATTATACGGGACCTATGTATCGTTAGACTTAGAAGAGAAACGTGTTTCTTTTGATACGAATATTACCGTAGGCACACCAGCAGATACCGAAGCCAGTAGCCGATTAATTAATTTAAAAGGTAGTTTAGGTGCCTATTATGCAAATGGTAAGTTTGGTAACGTAGCTTTAGAAGCCAATTTGTATTTAATTACGGTATTGAATGTGTTGGAAGGAAAAGGAGTGTTGCAAACCACAAAAGGCTGCTTTAAAATGGCATCTAATACCAAAGGTCAATTACGTAAAATACTACAATTTGACAATCAAGTAACAGTTAATTGTGATGATAACTTATTTAGAAGTCAAATGACTATCAATACACTTGGAATTAAGGTGGATTCTGATATGAGTGCCCAAAAAACACCATCAAACTCAGCAATCAAACTAGCAGGTGAAATCAATTATAACTTTTTAGAAACAGCCTATTTACATGGAGCAGTTGCTTCTAAACTTGAAATAGGAGATTTAACCAGTCTTGCAAAAAATGCCACCGTTTCTCTAGCTGGTAATGTTAAAATTGATCGTTTTAAATTATCAGGACTAAGTTTAGAAGCAAATTATAACAATGCTTATTTAGATTTTAATGTGCTAGGAGTAAACCTAGGAATTGAAGTGCCTACCATAGGTGATTTTTCTGAAGAAATGATTTTAGAAAAAATACTAAGTCTGTTAGATTTTGATCCAGAAATGATTTTAGAAATTTTAAAAGACCCAACAAAAATTTCATTTAAAATAGCTCCTATGGGTATTGGCAACGATAGTAAAAGAGGTAAAAATGAAGGAAGAGGTACACAAGATGGAGGAAGATTTACCAATGGAGGAAGTCCTACTAAAAAAGTAGGAGCCTCAAATGAATCGTCAGTAACATTGGTAGATAATGGTGAAGGCATGCATATAGAATCAGGAGTTTTTAAAAGTAATAGCGCTGAAGTAAAACTATTACCCTTACAAAGCATTGCAAACTTTCCTAGAGGGCAAGAAACGCGATTTCCAGAGAATATAAATAAAGCATTGGCCTTAGTAAACACAGGTAATAATGCACAATCAAAGATCAATTATATAGCCAATGAAACAGTTTCGCATATACAACTAGACTTCAATTATTGGATAATGACGGAAAGGTTACCTCCTTTAAAGGTAAAAAATGACACCCTGTTTTATAAGTTCAATAAAAAACTTTTTAAATATTCAGAACGTCCATTAATATGTTGGAATGTTTGTTTTGATAAGAATAACAAAGCCTATATTTATTTGTCACAACCTTACATAAACACATTCCAAACCAATGAGTATAAACTTCCCGAATTAAAAGAAGAAAGGAGTGCTAATTATGATTTCTTAAGATGTAAACTTACCAATAGAGAACAATTAATTGTTAATGAAGACAACACATTTATTGTACAGAATATACCTCTAATAAAACATAGAGGGTATATAAACTTTGGAAACTCAATCATATTTACCCCATACAATAATGTGTTCTTTAAAAAGAGAAATAAATTTTTGAACTCAGCAGAAAAAAATATCACAAGTACCAATCTTATCAAAGCTTCTACCTTACGAAAATTGAAAAGGCAGTACCCCTCTTTTGACGCTATTAAAGCAATTGTAATATCTGGACGAGATTTATTAATAATAAAACAGGACAATCTGAGTGAAGTTACTGCCTTTAAAATAAAGAAAGATGATGAAATTAAAAAAGAACTAGAAAAAACAGCTACTACCTTAGGAAATGTTTGGATAGAAATTCCTCAAAGTGCTATCAATGCTGTTTTTGGACAAGAGCCTTGGTTTAATAGCGCTAAAAAATTCCATCAAAATTTAGAAACATTGCATTCAAATACCTATCAAGGTACTATAAAAACAAAAGCCTACAGGAGCTTTGAGGCATTAGTACAAAGTTTAATAGAAGAAAACACTGTTCCGAATACAAGGGTAATTCCATTAGGAACTAAAGAGTATCTTTTAACAACAAACAACAATGATAAAAACAAAACTTTGGTAGACTTAACTCCTAGTAAAAACATGATTTTTTTTAATTATAAACCACCAATTTTAAGAATAACTAATAACGACCTTACCAAAGATTTAGGAATAGAAAATACGACTGCAACAGGTTTTGAAAATGTTTTTAAAAATAACGCATTGGTTTCAAACACTTTTGTAAATATTATTGACGGAAAGATATTTAACGATGATATCTATTTAGGGAAAAATCAAGATAATCTATTTTTTCAAAGTGATAACCAGTTAAAAATCCAATCGAAAGACTCGTTATGGATTCTCAAAACAGCAGTCAATATTCATACACTTACTAAAGAAAATAATCAAGCACAAACCGGAAGTCTTTTTACCAAGCCACAAACCGTTAAAAAACACGCAGCATTTTTCAATACACTATTTTCAATTGTAAGCTCAGGGAAAGATATTCAACTTGTTGTAGAAGCATATGAATCACAGTTAATTGCATACATTTTAGACGAAGTAGACTTCCACATTATATGGGAAGCGCCGTATGATAGTACTGAAATTAAAAGTAAAAAGATACGACGTACCAACTTAGATACTGCTTTAAAAAGAGCAAATAATACAAAAGCCGAATTAAAATTAGTAAACTCCATACAAGCAAAATCGTATACCTTACAAGAACTTCTTACATTTATTAAAAAAGGGTACGAGCCAACAAAAGATTGGTTTGCCAAAGACAACGACTTTGTACACTCATTAAGCCTATTAAAATAACAACCATAAAAATAACGATATGAAAACTATGTACACATTACTGGTATTATTGCTAACAACTTATACAGTTGCAGCACAGGAGTTAAATACTAACTGGAAAAGTGATTTAACCAATATATTATATCAATTTCTGCAATGCAAAGAGCCTATAGACGATATATCGCCATGTAATAAGTTTGTTTCAGAAGCATTAAAATCCGCATATGGCGTTAACGACTTTTATAGCACAGAGAAGAACAGACATATGGTAGCAAATGAAATTTACAAGTATTTAAAAAGCAGTTCAAAATGGACGTTGTTGGGAAAAGCAAATGACCAAAACGCATTAAACAATGCGCAAGGATATGCCAATGTAAAAAAAGCAGTTGTAGCCGTTTATAAAGGAAACGTACATGGACACATTGCCTTAATACTACCAGGGACCTTGTCACAATCGTCTAGTTGGAATTTAAAAGTACCCAACTCAGCTTCATTTTTTATATACAAACCCGATAAGTCATACATTAGTAAAAAAATGTCTTTTGCTTTTTCGTCTAATGATAAAGACAAGGTGTTACTGTATGGAAGAAATTATTAGCAATAAGAAGGTGGACTTTTAAAATATAACAGTTCGCATACTGTCAAAATCCCAATAAACCTAAACCGAAATAATTAAGTTTATTGGGATCTTGTGTTTTTTCAAGGCTATTTTATGTATTATTTTACACATATAAATTGATGCTTAGAGGAAAGTGTTATTGAGGGAATAAAATAAGAATTCGTAAAAATCATTTTTTTTTAGTAAATTGTATTTGGTTAGTATGTTGTAAATCAGTTTGTTTAGGTGTTTCTTCAAATTTATCGCCTTTAAGCTATGAAGACAATGCTGATATAACGCCTTTACTTACTCGAAAGAACATCAAAATTTATTAATAAAATTTAATTAAATGTAACACATGATTACCACGAAGTCCCACCCAAACAAAGCGAATAATGAAAAAATTAGCTACCCTCGTACTCTTATTTTTAAGTGTAATTACTACCGCACAAGTAGGTATAGGAACCTTAACACCTAATGTATCTGCTCAGTTAGATATTAAGTCTAATACCAAAGGCTTATTAATACCCAGATTAAATATTGACAATTTAAAAACTGCTTCACCAGTAAGTAGCAGTACGATTAACGAAAGTCTATTAGTTTATAATACCAATAAAACTTCAGGAAAAGGATTTTATTATTGGAATGGATCGTTATGGGAAAAGTTAACGGATATAACAACAGTTTCAAACCTTGTTGCTTCACAAGCAGACGATCAACAAATAAAAAAATTTTACTTAAGTAGCTCTAATATTCTTACTCTAGAGTTGGAGAATGCAAGCTCTAAATCAGTTGATTTATCATCTCTTTTAGGAAAGAATGAATTATTAACAGGTGAGGGATCACCAATAAGCAACTCTATAGATCCTTTAGGAGGAGTTTTATATGTAGACACCAATTCTGGAGAAGTGTATAGCTCAGATGGTAGATTATGGAGTTCAGTTGTGTCGTCTGGAGCCGATGGAAAATCCGCCTACCAAATCTGGTTAGATGCTGGAAACAGCGGAACCGAGGCTGATTTTATCACTTCCTTAAAAGGAAATACTGGAGCAGCAGGAACTAACGGAACCGATGGAGTAGATGGAAAATCTGCCTATCAAGTTTGGTTGGATGCTGGAAACAGCGGAACCGAAGCTGACTTTATCACTTCCTTAAAAGGAAATACCGGAGCAGCAGGAACTAACGGAACCGATGGGGCTGATGGAAAATCTGCCTATCAAGTCTGGTTAGATACTGGAAACAGTGGAACCGAAGCTGATTTTATCACCTCCTTAAAAGGAGATACTGGAGCAGCAGGTGCCAATGGAACGGATGGAAAATCTGCCTATCAAGTCTGGTTGGATGCTGGAAACAGCGGAACCGAAGCTGACTTTATCACTTCCTTAAAAGGAAATACTGGAGCAGCAGGTCAAGATGCTACTTTATCAGGAACAGGAAATCCTAATGGAGTAGTGACGGGGATTGCAGGTCAAGTTTATACAGATACAGCTTCAGGGATATTATATTCCACGAGTGATGGAACAACGTGGATTGCGGTTGATTCAGATACACAAGATTTAAGTTTGAGTGGTAATACTATTAGTTTAGTTAACGGGGGGGCTGTGGATATAGGAGCTTCCTCCTTAGCTGGAAATGTGGCTGGAAATAATGTTTTAGCAACAACTAACCAGACTGATATTTCAACCATCAACACTTCTTTAGTGAGGTTAAATAATATAAGAGTTGTTAAAAACCCAACTACAACTACAATCATAGACAATACAGATGGAACTGTAATAATAGAGCAAACAGGACTAATAAGTCTTGGATTGGGAGCAGATATAACTATACCAACGCCCAATAGTAGTAATTTAGGGAATAAGATAGTAATTGTAAACAGAGCAGGCAATGGACTTTTAATAGGCCTTTCCGTAGCGTTAAATTTGAATGTTACAGGGGGAAGTACAATAAAAGGATCAGGATTGATTACAGGATTATCTTTGTTAGGAATCAACTCTTCTATAACAATACAATGCGGTTTTGATGGAACAAATTACTATTGGTATCAGATCGATAGTACTTCTTTATAATTATCAATACTATTTTAAAAATTTATAATTATGAAAGAAAAGATATTCTTATTAGTAATAACGTGTTTTGTTATAGTTGTAAAAGCTCAAATGACAAACATTGGGTCTTTTTATATTTCTGAAAATACATTGATAAGTGTTCATGAAGATATATTAATAAAAGATTATGGAGCAATTGTAAATGATGGTGATTTATACCTGTTTAAAAACTTTACTAACGATGGAAAGTTTAAGTTTACAAATGATAAAATAACCGGGCTTACCAGTTTTGTAGGGAGTGACAGTCAAACTATTTCAGGAAGAGGAACTTCCAGCTTTATGCTTGTAGAATTTGATAATCAGTCCGCAGACTTAGCTTTTAATTTAGATAAAGAAATAGAAATTGCAGGAACTACATTTTTTGAAAATGGGATTTTAAAAGCTGGTGAACAAGGAATCGTTACTTATTTTAATGGAGCAACTAATATAGGGGTTAGCAATAAAAGTTATGTAAATAACAAAGTACAAAAAAGAGGAAATGAAAGGTTTGTTTTTCCTGTAGGAGACTATCATTCAAAAACATTTGTACCAAGAGCAGTGACTATTTCTGCCCCTTCAGATCCAACCACAAATTTTTATGTCTGCTTTAACTGGGAAAAGGCAAATATAGACTTCAGTACGAAGGAAGAAGATATCGGTTTAATAGATATGAACGAGTTTTGGGATGTCCAAAACAAATCAAACGATGAGTTGATTGCATTGACTTTAACATGGAGTAACCTAACTACTCCAGAAGATATTTATTCAGATCCAAGTAAAATAATAATTGTTCGGTGGAATGGAGAAAAATGGATTAAAGAAAGAGAAGGAGTTAAAATAGATAGTTCTCGTAAAAGCATAACCGCAAACGTTTCTGGTTATGGTATTTTTACATTAGCATGTGAAAAGAAAAGAGGAACAATTGATCCTGTTATAGACTTCTCTGTTTCAAATTCTTTCTCCCCAGATGGTGATGGTATCAATGATGAATTTGTAATACCAGGTTTGGCTGAAGCATACCCTACATTTAAAATAAAAATATATAACAGGTATGGAAATACAGTATATAAGTACAGTAATAACAATCAGTTGAATCCAATTTGGTGGGATGGTAAATCAGACGGAAGGTTAACATTAACAGGAAAGACAAAAGTAATGCCAGCAACGACTTATTGGTATGTAGTAGATTTTAATGACGGAAAGACAAAACCATATCAAGGTTGGTTGTATTTAAACAAGTAGTTATATGAAAAAGAAAACATATGTAATACTACTGTTTTTATTAGTGAAAATAAGTAGTAGAGGATTCGCTCAACAAGATCCCCAGTACACTCAATATATTTATAATATGGCAGTTGTTAATCCTGCTTATACTGGTAGTAAAGAAGGAATAAATTTAGGTCTATTGTCGCGATTGCAATGGGTAGGTGTTCGTGGAGCTCCAAAAACCTTTAGTGGATTTATACATAGTTCAGTAAGTAGAAAAGTAGGGTTGGGGGGCTCTTTAATTCATGATAAAATAGGACCTGTAAGTGAAACACATGCTTATGCCGATTTTTCTTTTACGATTAACACTTCAGAAAGAGGGAAATTAGCTTTTGGATTAAAAGCAGGAGCAACTTTTCAACAAATTGGATTGTTAACCTTAAATCAAGTAGAGTCAAATGACCCTAAATTTAGCCAGAATAGCAATAAAACATATCCCAATTTTGGTGTTGGCGTATTTTATTATCAAGAAAAATTTTATGCGGGAATTTCTGTTCCTAATTTATTAGAAACACTACATTTTGAAAGGTCGAACGGAAAAATAACCAAAGCATCTGAAAAAATACATGGGTTTCTGGCAGCAGGATATGTGATGGATTTAAAACATAATTTTCAGTTAAAACCATCAACATTCGTTAAATATGCAGACTCAGCACCTTTGTCTTTAGATTTATCATTGAATTTACTATGGAATAATAAGGTGGAATTTGGAATATCTCATAGGTTAGATGATTCCTGGAGTGGAATAATTAATTTTAAAATAAAGAAAAACCTACAAATAGGTTACGCTTATGATCACACAGTGTCGAATTTAGGAGAATTTAGTTCAGGATCGCACGAGTTCTTGTTATTGTTTGATTTTAAAACAGGAGAAAGTACTTATAAACAACCGAGGTTTTTCTAAACTAAAAAACATAAAAGCTGTTTTTAAACAGCTTTTATGTTTTTTAGTTTTAATCCCATAAGCCACAACATTCACCACTAATAGGCATAAGACAAGTAGTAGCTTCTCTAGGAGCAGGAATGCATAAACTTGTAACAGGATCATCACCACCTCCATTAATAAATTGTTGTTCATTTTTGTTTAAGGTAGAACCTAAGTTCAAAATGTTTTTAATCATAACTTTAGTTTTAGAATTTAAAAATAAAAAGTTCTTAATAGAAAACTGTTTAAATAACCGTAAAAAAAGTAAGGTGTTCTCATACCTTTATTAAAAGAGTGGGTGAGAGCAATCTGTTTCTAGACTACTGTTACCTCGAATGGATATGAGAGGTCTCAAAGTTATAGGAATTCTTATTCAAGAGATTTAGCTCCGCTGAACCTTACGGTTTCTCTCACTTCGCTACTGTTCAGTTCGTAATGACGTTGTTGTTTGTTGGTTTTCGTCTTGGCGAGGAGGTAGACATAATGACGTTGAGATGTCAGTTCGAGTGATTTTGTGCAACGTAGTGGAACAAAATAGTATCGAGAACTTTGTTACTACCAAATACTTCTCGATACAAAATTCCCTTCACTATGTTTCATGAATTTCACTCGAAGTGACAGTTTGTTGTTAATTTTAACTTGTTTTCTAAGGACGTTTTATTATCGTTATTGTGATGAGAGTAGAGAAAAGTACGGATAAACGCCACCGTACTGTGTTCAATTCATAATGACGTTGAGATGTCAGTTCGAGTGATTTTGTGTAATCAAGTGGAACAAAATAGTATCGAGAACCTTGTTACTACCAAATACTTCTCGATACAAAATTCCTTTCACTATGTTTCAAGAATTTCACTCGAAGTGACAGTTTGTTGTTAATTTTAACTTGTTTTCTAAGGACGTTATATGTAATGTTGAGTGGAATAATAAAGAAGGATCAACTTATTTTAAAGTTAACTCTCTATGCTCAATACCCCATTTAACCATCACGTCTAAGGCAGTATGTAATCGCATTCCCGATTCTGTTAATTCATATTCAACCGTAACAGGAGTGGTATCGTAAATGGTACGCTTAATAATTCCGTTAGCTTCCAAATCTTTCAATTCTTTAGATAACATCCTTGGAGAAATTTTTCCAATATTTCGTTGCAATTCTTTAAAGCGCATTTTACCATATAACAAGCTACCAATGATAGATAGTTTCCACTTTCCGCTTATTACATTTAAAGTGTCTCTTAATGCTAATACATATTGAACAGAGCATCTTTTTAGCTCTTCCATTTGAACAACTGCTTCCATGTTTTTTTAGTTGGTATACTTTTGTATACTGGTATACTAAAGTATAGTAGTTACTTTTATATAGCAAATATACATACTTTTGTGATATAAAAATAAGTAAACATAAAAGAATGAAACACTTAGTAATTGTAACACACCCAAATATAGAGGAGTCAAAAGTTAACAAAACTTGGATAGATGAGCTGGAACAGCATGATGATAAAGTAACCATTCACCAATTATATAAAGAGTATCCAGATTTAAATATCGATGTAGCAAAAGAGCAAGAAGTATTATTGAATCATGATAGCATTATTATTCAATTTCCGTTGCATTGGTTCAATACGCCATTTTTATTAAAAAAGTGGATGGATGAGGTATTAACGTATGGTTGGGCTTTTGGACCAGATGGAGATAAGTTAAAAGGGAAAAAATTTCGTTTATCGGTATCAACAGGAGGTACTGAAGAAACCTATAATAGTTTCGTATCTTTAGAAGACTTATTAAAATCAGTAACTGTTTCGTTTCAATATTGCGGATTAGAAATGTTACCATTACACGTGTTTTACGGAGCTAATGACAATCCGAAGCTTGAAGACATAAAAGTAAATTCTAAACAATACGCAGATTTAATCTTATAATTATAAAAACCATAAACAATGAAAAATTTAAAAAATCCTCTAGTGTTCGTATTCATTGCATTTGCAACACTATCGTTTACTACCATTACAAAAGAAGTTAAAAAAGTAAATACCAAAGAAAGTAAAGTGGTATGGAAAGGGTATAAAGTAACAGGTTCTCACGAAGGAACGGTTAGTTTACAATCAGGAGTATTAAACTTTGAAAAAGAGAAATTAGTAGGAGGGGAGTTTACAATAGATATGACTTCTATAGCAGTGACAGATTTATCAGGAAAGTACCAAAAGAAATTAGAAGATCATTTAAAATCAGATGATTTTTTCGGGGTGAATAATCATCCAACAGCAAAATTAGTTTTTACTAAGGTGAAAGCTAAAGGAAAGAATTCGTACGAAGTAACAGCTGACCTAACAATTAAGAATAAAACAAATCCTGTAACTTTTCAAATTTCTGTTTACGGAGGAAAAGCAACAGTATCGTTAAAAGTAGATAGAGCAAAGTATGATGTGAAATACGGTTCTACAAGCTTTTTTGATGATTTAAAAGATAAAGCAATATACGACGAGTTTGATTTGGTAGTTGATTTGGTTTTTTAAAACCCAACTAAGATTGTATGCATGCCTCAAACATTGGTTTGGGGTATGTTTTTAAAATAGAGTTAAACAAGAATCCCTTATGAAACGAACGACGTTTTTACAGTTATTAGGGTTAGCATCAGTAAACTTGAGTATGGGAACATTAAGTGGGTTAAAAAAGTTATCAGATAGTTTACCTGTTTCTCAAACAATGCCAGTATTGTTTTTAGGGCATGGAAGTCCTATGAATGCGATTGAAGAAAATGAGTTTACGAGAGGTTTTCAACATATTTCAAAAACACTTCCAAAGCCCAAGGCAATCATTTGTGTTTCGGCACATTGGTTTACCAAAGGAACAAAAGTAACAGCAATGGAAATGCCCAAAACAATTCATGATTTTGGTGGTTTTCCTCAAGAGTTATTTGAACAGCAATATACAGCAATCGGAAGCCCTGAACTAGCAAAAGAAACCAAACAATTGTTACATCCTAATTTTGTAGAATTAGATGAGCATTGGGGGTTAGATCATGGTGCTTGGACCGTATTAAAACATTTATTTCCGAAGGCTGATATACCTGTAATTCAATTGAGTATTGATTATACCAAAGACGCTAACTATCATTTTGAATTAGCCAAACAGCTAACATCGTTAAGACAGAAAGGTGTATTGATTATTGGTAGTGGAAATATTGTTCATAATTTACGAATGGTTGACTGGAAAAATTTTGATAAGGATAATTACGGATATGATTGGGCTATTGAAGCAAGAGAAACGGTTAACACATACTTATTAGAAGGAAATTATCAACCTTTGATTGATTATACAAAACAGTCAAAAGCTTTTCAGCTAGCAATACCAACGCCAGATCATTATTTACCGTTAATTTATAGTTTAGGATTGCAACAAAAAAATGAAAAAATTCAGCTTTTTAATGATAAACTATTAGCGGGTTCTTTAAGTATGACTTCCTTAAAAATAGGGTAATAAAAAAGTCTGTATAGATGGGGTCTACACAGACTTTTTATAAAAATAAGGAGGGGTTACGATTTTTGTTTTATTGCATTAATTGTTGTTCTTACCACAAACCAGCAGAAACATACAATACCTAAAGAGAATACAATATCTCCTATCATTCGCATCCATTTTAAAGTTTGTACTGTTGGATTGTATAATAACTCAGGGTCTCTAGCAAAAGAATATCCTTTGGTAATTGAAGTATATGCTTGAATGATACCTACTGGTAATAAGCTTAATACCACCATTAATACCAATCCACCGTTTAAAAACCAAAATGCATTTTTTACGAGTTTTTCGTTCCAGGCAATGTTTGAATACAAGCGTAGGCAGATTAAAATAAAGCCCATACCTAACATACCGTATACTCCAAATAGTGCAGTATGTGCGTGTACCGCAGTTGTGTTTAACCCTTGGATGTAGTACAACGCAATAGGAGGATTGATTAAGAACCCGAAAACACCAGCACCGACCATGTTCCAAAAGGCAACAGCAATAAAGAAAAAGATAGGCCATTTGTAACGTTGAATCCAAGCATTCTTTTTCAATAAATTCCAATTTTCTCTAATTTCAAAGCCCATTAAGGTAAGTGGAACCACTTCTAAAGCACTAAACGTAGCTCCTAAGGCAATGGCTTGTACTGGAGTTCCTGAATAATATAAGTGGTGTAAGGTGCCAATGATACCACCTGCTAAGAAAATTGTTGCTGATGCTATCGCTGTTTTTCCTGCTGTTTTGGTTGAAATAATTTTCATTCGAGAGAAAATATAGGCAATAATCACCGTCGCAAATACTTCAAAGAATCCTTCTACCCATAGGTGTACGAGCCACCATCTCCAATAATTAATTACAGGTAGTGAACTGTTTTCTCCATACATTAATCCTGAGAAAAAGAACATACCAATAGCAACTACAGCTATTAATAGGATAGAAAGTAAATGTTTTGAGTCGTCTTTTTTACGGATACCATAGAGTACGTGTCTACCAACCATAATTACCCATAAAATTAAACCAATACCTAAGAATATTTGCCAGAATCTACCTAAATCCATGTATTCGTATCCTTGGTGGCCAAAGAAGAAATTAGTAGTTAAATCCAAAAATTGATGTACACCTAACCATTCTCCTAGCATAGAACCCAAAACAATAATTAACAAGGCGATAAACAAGAAATTGATTCCGAAAACTTGGTACTTCATTTCTTTACCGCTGATAATTGGAGCCAAGAATAATCCTGTTGCTAACCATGTAGCGGCAATCCAAAATACAGCAAGTTGTGTATGCCAGGTTCTAGAGATAGAATACGGAAGATATTCTGATAAATTAAAACCAAAGAAAGCTTGACCCTCTACCGTATAGTGCACAGTAACAATACCCAATACAACTTGTAATACAATAAGAAGTGAGATGACTAAAAAGTATTTTAATACTGCTTTTTGAGAGCTGACTAACTTTAAGTCTAATAAAGGATCGTTGTTTGGGTTTGTTACTGCTTCTCCTTTTTCATGATTTCGAATGTAGTAATAGGTCAACACTCCAATAAATAGTAACAATAAAATTATTGAGAACCCTGACCAGAGTTGTGAATCGGGAGTAATTGTATTGTTAATTAACGGTTCATGAGGCCAGTTAGAAGTATAGGTATAGTCTTGATTGGGTCTTTCTGTACTGGCAGCCCAAGAAGTCCAGAATAAAAAAGCATTAAGTTTAGCTAGTTTTTCAGTATCGGTTAAGGCACCTTCTGGAATGGCATATTGTTCATGACCCTCTGAAAAAATGCTTGCATAATACGCAGCGTTTGCTTCAATGGCTTCTTTTCGCTCTTTAGAAATTGTTATTGATTGGTCTTTTTCATTAAAGGTGTTGGTTCTAATATCTTTTACCAAACGAGCTTTTAAAGCAGCTTTGTTTTCTTCATCTAAAGCATCATAGTTGGTATTAAAGTCTTTTTTAGCCCAGTAGTTTAATAAGTAAACAGCTTCTTTGTGAATCCAATCAGCTGTCCAGTCTGGAGCTACATAACTCCCATGACCCCAAATAGATCCGACTTCCATACCTCCAATAGATTCCCAAACATTTTGTCCATCTTGTATGTCTTTTTTAGTGTATATAGTTTCATTACTTCCGTTAACTTTTACTGTTTCAGGTATAGGGGGTTGGGTTTGATAAATTTCTGTACCTACCCATATTAATGCAATAAATGATAATACCACTACTGCAATAAATCCAGTCCAAATTTTTCTCATTATTAATTGTTTAATTGATTTTCTAATTTGATTGCTTTTTTAAATAGAATGTTATTTTCTAAATGAATGTGTTTGTGTAAGTCTTCTTCAAACTCCTGTAGCATGGCTAAAGCAACTTTATAAGTGTTACAAGCATCTTCAGGTGGAGTGTAATTATTGGTAAGTTTTGCAATTGTTCTAAATCTACTACCTTCATTATCATGTTCAGTATGCATCATGTTTATAGGGTTTTCTACCGTACCAAAGGGAGGAGGAGTAAGGGGCGTATTTGAATTACTCACCTCAACTAACTTTTTTATAAAAGGAAATAAAATAAGTTCCTCTTTTTTCATATGGGTGGTAAGTTCTCCAGCACTTTCTTTAAAGAGTTGCAAAATCTCGTGTAGCTCAGGATGGTTGTTACCATGTACCTTAGCTATTTTAGTTAAGTACTCTAAAATTTCAGGAATTTGTTTTTCTACATAGGTATGATGATTTTGATAGATGTAATCACACAAAAAATCTAAGGACCAGTTTTGATAGTCGTTAGTAGATTTTGAACCTCTATCAATTCGGATGAGTTTATTGATCAATGTATCTGGAACAATGTTTTTCTTTGTTGAAACTTCTTGAATAGTTCTGTTACCATTGCAGCAAAAATCAATTCCGTATAGTTTAAAAATTGTAGCTGTTTTATAGTTATTCGCAACGATATCTGCTACTGTTGTGTTGTTATTTATCTCCATTTTGTTTCTGTTTATAGTTTATAAATTATAAAAAGACCTTTTTATCTTTTATTATTGTAAATTTTTTTATTCTCGTTTTAGCCAAAAAGTATTTTTCTTGTCGTTTGTGTATAATACATCATGAAGGGTATTTCCTTCTAACATTTTTCTCAAGTTATCTCTAATTTCTACAAATTTAAAGTGAAGAGGGCACGGAGAGCTATCATCACATTGTTTTAAACCCAATCCGCAACCTGTATATATACTATCACCATCTAATACACGAACCACATCGCTTAAGCGGATTCTTTTAAGGTCAGCTTTATTAATTACAAATCCGCCATAAGGACCTTTAATAGAATCGATAATATTGTTTTTCGTTAAAATTTGTAATATTTTCCCTGTAAAAGCTTCTGGAGAATCAATAGCAGCAGCAATGGCTTTTACACCAACTTTTGTACCTGAGTTTGACTGTTCTGCAACAAAAATAGTCGCTCTTAAACCGTATTCACAAGATTTTGAAAACATAGAAAAATAATATGCTACAAAGATATTAGTTTTCTTCAAAAAAAGACACTTAAGTCTTTTATTTTTTTATAAAAAAAGCATCCTTTTTTAGGATGCTCTTATATATTGTTATACTGGGTTTATTTTTTTCTGTACCAGTAGGCTGTTCTACCAAAAGCAGCAAAACCTATATACCCTCTAATTTTTAATTTGTTGTCGTTTTCAAGTTTAATATAACACTTGTATTCTTTTCCGTTTTTAGGATCTAAAATTTTACCTCCGCTCCATTCGTCACCATCTTTAGATAGGCCGGTTAAAATATTCATTCCTAAAATAGGATTGTTTTTACGTTTACCGCTACATTTATCACAAAGAGCTTCTTGACGATTTTTGTCTGTAATCTCAATAATTTTAGCGTATGCCTTTCCATCTTTTTTATATACTTCAATTACAGAGTCAACTTTGTTGGTCTCTTCGTCACGATTTTCCCATTTTCCGAAAATAGTTTGTGCACTCATCGATAAGCTAACGGTTGTAAATAATAAAGCAAAAAGTATTTTTTTCATAATCTAAAAGTTTTAATAGTATATTGTTTTCAAAAAGTATTCCAATTAATCGTATTGTGCATCAAAGTTGCTCTCCCATTTTCCCTGTACACGTAAAACCTGTTCTATAATATCTCGAGCACAACCATTACCACCAGTTTTATCAGAAATGTATCTTGAAATTTGTTGTATTTCACGAGCTGCATCGTTAGGGCAAGAGGGCATACCAACGAGTTTCATTACAGGGTAATCAGGGATGTCATCTCCCATGTACACTATATTTTCTGGGTTCAGTTTATATTTTTCAACCAATTCATTAAATTGTTGAATTTTATCATGAGCACCTAAATAAATATCGGTAATACCTAAGCCTTCTAAACGTGTACGCACTCCTTCGTTTTTTCCACCAGAGATAATACAAACCCTATAACCAGCTTTTACAGCTGCTTTTAAAGCATATCCATCTTTAATATTCATTTGACGTACAAGCTGTCCGTCAGGAAAAACGGTTACGATTCCGTTAGTTAATACTCCGTCTACATCAAAAATAAAGGTATCTATTTGAGGTAAGTATTCTTTATAACTCTTTTCCATTTTGTTGGATTGATTTTGTAATAAGTTTATAAATTTCTTGTTGTTCAGCATTTAATAATGCTAAATGGTTTTGAATAGTTTTTTGGTCATTTCTTTTGGCAGGACCTGTTTGTGCTGCCTCAGGACTCAATTCGATTATTTTTTGAGCTGTTTCTTGAATTAAAGGGAGTAATACTTCAAAAGGAACTTGGTGTTCGTTGCAAATATCAGCACCCATTTTATACATATGATTCGTGAAATTGTTTACAAAAACAGCAGCAACGTGTAATCGTTTACGTTGTTCTGAGTTGATACGGTATACCTTTGTTCCAATAGATTTAGCAAGGGTTTCTAACAACTGTAAATCTTCTTCACTTTCAGCTTCTAAACAAAAAGGAATTTCATCAAAGTTCACATCTTTGTCTTTAGAAAAGCTTTGTAATAAGTAAAAAATACCTTTACGTCCAGTGTTTTGTAACGATTGCATAGCTACACTACCAGAAGTATGCACCACTAAACCGTTTTGTTGTTCAATTTTATGAGAAACATCACTAATAGCATCATCAGAAACCGCAATGATATACACATCGGCTTCTGTTAAAAATTCTATACTATTGGTAATAGAAGTAAGGTCTTTTAAGTGTTGAATTTGCTCAATATTTCGAGCATACATTTGTACTAACGAAACTTCGTTTGTTTTACTAAAAGCATTGGCTAAATGTGTAGCTACATTACCGCCTCCTATAATGGCAACCTTAATCATAGCACGAAGATATTGAAATTAATTAAAATTATTTTCGCATATTTGTACCATTATGATTGTATAAGTCACCTCAAATAGTTGTGTTGCTTGAGCAACAAATAGTTAAGTCTTACGCTTTTTAAGACAATTTTATGTATTTATAAAACTTTATAATGACTGATAACAATCAAACATCAAAACAATCCATATTCTCACTTTTTAAAGATGCTGTTTTAGGAAGGCAGCAAGATTTTACAACAGGAAGCATTCGTAAGGCAATTTTTTTATTAGCAATTCCGATGATTTTAGAAATGCTGATGGAATCTATTTTTGCCTTGGTAGATATTATTTATGTATCAAGAGTAAGCGTAAACGCCGTAGCTACTGTTGGATTAACTGAATCGGTACTTACGTTAGTGTATGCGGTAGCCATAGGATTAAGTATGGCAGCAACTGCTTTGGTTGCTAGAAGAACAGGAGAGAAGGATTCAGAAGGAGCAAATCAAACAGCAGTACAAGTTATTTTTTTAGGAGTTTTTATTTCTATTCTTATCAGTATTGTTGGAATTTTATATCCGAAAGAAATATTAGGATTAATGGGAGGAGAACCTGATTTAATTGCTGAAGGCTTTGGTTATACCCAAGTATTGTTAGGAGGAAACATTACTGTAATGCTACTCTTTTTAATCAATGCTGTTTTTAGAGGAGCTGGAAATGCATCTATTGCAATGTGGACGCTCATCTTGTCAAATGGATTAAATATTATACTCGATCCTATTCTTATTTTTGGAGTAGGCCCCATACCTGCATACGGAGTAGAAGGAGCTGCCATAGCAACAACTATAGGAAGGGGAACGGCAGTTATAGCGCAATTAGGAGTATTATTTTTTGGAGCTGGTAAAATAAAAATAGCGGTCAAAGACTTAGTAATAAGGGTTTCAGTAATGATAAATTTAATTAAAGTGTCATTAGGCGGAATAGGACAGTTTATAATAGGTACTTCAAGTTGGGTGTTTTTAATGCGAATTATGTCTGAGTTTGGTAGTGAAGTGCTAGCAGGATATACCATTGCCATTCGAATAATGATGTTTACCTTAATGCCTGCTTGGGGAATGAGTAATGCTGCTGCGACATTGGTAGGGCAAAATTTAGGAGCAGAACAACCTGAGAGAGCCGAAAAATCTGTTTGGATAACGAGTAAATACTGTGCCTTTTTTATGGGAGCTGTCTCATTGATTTACATATTCTTTGCACCAACTTTTTTAGGATGGTTTTCTGAAAATACCGAAGTTGTTGAAAATGGAGCTTTGTGTTTGCAAATTATGGCAGCTGGATACATAGCATATGCTTATGGAATGGTTGTAATTCAATCTTTCAACGGCTCAGGAGATACCAAAACACCAACCTATATCAATTTTGTATGTTTTTGGTTATTTCAATTACCATTTGCATACCTAATGGCAATTACACTAGAATTTGGACCTATTGGAGTTTTTTTAGCAATAACTTTAGCCGAAGTTTTAATAGCTGTTGTTGGTATTTGGTTGTTTAAAAAAGGAAAATGGAAATCTGTTAAGGTATAAGGGAGTTTTTGTAACTTAGCTACTAAAGTTCTGTAAAGAAATCTAAAGGCTGAGATTTTAAAACCTCTTATTACTATGAATACCAAGCAAAAATTAGGCATTAACACTATTTGTACCCATGTTGGTGAAATAAAAGACGAACAGTTTAAAGGAGCCATTTCTCCTATTTATATGTCAACTTCTTACCAATTTGAAAATGTAACCATAAAAAGATATCCGCGTTATTTTAATACGCCTAATCAGGAAGCTTTGTGTAAAAAAATAGCAGCTTTAGAAAAAACAGAAGCAGGTTTACTGTTTGGTTCAGGTATGGCAGCGATTAGTACTTCTTTATTAGCATTTTTGCAAAAAGGAGATCATGTCGTGTTACAAGAAACATTATATGGAGGAACCTATAACTTTGTAGTAGAAGAATTTGAAAAATTCGGAATAGCATATTCGTTTACCAATAGTTTAGCTATTGAAGATTTTGAAAAAGAAATTCAACCAAACACACGTGTAATTTTTATTGAAACGCCATCCAATCCTTTATTAAAAGTGGTAGATATACAAGCGGTTGCTAATTTGGCAAAAAAGCACGGTATAATAACCATGATTGATAATACCTTTGCCTCTCCAATTAATCAAACTCCAGTGGATTTTGGAATTGATATAATAATACATTCTGCTACCAAGTACATGGGAGGTCATTCAGATATATTGGCGGGAGCCGTTGCAGCTTCAGAAGAGCACATACACCGCATATGGAATTTAGCAAAGAATTTAGGAGGTAGCCTAAGTGATTTTACAGTGTGGATGTTAGAGCGTAGTTTAAAAACAATGAACTTACGTGTAAAACGCCAAAGTAAAAATGCGTTGAAAATGGCAAAATATTTAGAGAGAAATGAACATATAGCTAGGGTGTACTACCCAGGATTAAAATCGCATACAAATTATAAGTTGGCTAAATCTCAAATGAAGTATTTTGGAGGTATGTTGTCTTTTGAGTTACAGGAAGAAATAGATGCTATGACTTTTCAACGTAATTTAAAACTTATAAAACCGTCTATGAGTTTAGCAGGAGTAGAAAGTACGGTGTTGAGCCCTACCCAAACTTCACATGCATTGCTTTCACCTGAAGAAAGAGCAAAACAAGGAATACAAGATGGGCTTATTCGTTTTTCGGTAGGAATAGAGGAAACAAAAGATTTAATTCAAGATATAGAACAAGCATTACAAAAAACAATACAATAAATGAAACTAGATATATTAGCTTTTGGAGCGCACCCAGATGATGTTGAACTAGGATGTGCAGCTACCATAGCCAAAGAAATTTCAGAAGGAAAAAAAGTTGGGATAGTCGATTTAACTCGTGGAGAGTTAGGAACAAGAGGTTCTGCTGAATTGCGTGATAAAGAAGCTGCAAATGCGGCTGAGATTTTAGGGGTTTCAGTACGTGAAAACCTAGGCTTTGCAGATGGCTTTTTTAAAAACGATAAAGAACATCAATTAGAAATTATTAAAATGATACGTAAGTATCAACCAGAAATAGTGTTGTGTAATGCTATTGACGATCGTCATATCGATCACCCTAAGGGAAGTCAGCTAGTGTCCGACGCTTGTTTTTTAAGTGGTTTGCTTAAAATAGTAACTGAGTTAGACGGGGTTCAACAAGAAAAATGGAGACCGAAACAAGTTTATCACTATATACAATGGAAAAATATTGAACCTGACTTTGTGGTGGATGTTACTGGTTTTATGGATAAAAAAATAAGCTCAGTTATGGCATATTCGTCTCAGTTTTTTGACCCGAAAAGTAACGAACCTGAAACACCAATTACGAGTAAAAACTTTACAGATAGTATAGAGTATAGAGCAAGAGACTTAGGGAGGTTGATAGGGGTTGATTTTGCAGAAGGCTTTACGTCAGAACGTTACGTGGCGGTAGAAAATTTAAGTAAATTAATTTAAAAAAAAGTTTTGTCAAAATACTAAAAGCTTGTATATTTGCACCCGCAAGTTACATGGTGATTGTAGCTCAGCTGGTTAGAGCGCCGGATTGTGGTTCCGGAGGTCGCCGGTTCGAACCCGGTCTTTCACCCAAAACCTTCTCAATTTGAGAAGGTTTTTTTGTGTTTTAAATTTATTCTTTTAAATTAATGTTGAATAAAAAAAGCTTCTCAGTTTATTGAGAAGCTTTTCTGTTTTTTAACCATTGTTCGTATTTGTCTTTATGCTTAAAGCGCTTGTGTGTCCATAAATAAAACTCTGGTTGTGCTTTGATATTTTTTTCGGTTATGCTTAAATATTTATCCGTAATTTGATAGTTTTCATAATCCTTAGGAATCTCGGTTATAAGTTCAAATTCGGTTTCGTAGTGTCCTCTTTTAATTTTTTTAGCACAGTAGTTAACAACAGCAAGATCGTATTTTTTAGAAAGCATTTCAGCGCCTGTATGTATCGGTACTCTAATGCCTAAAAATTCAGTCCAGTAATGAGTTTTGTGTACTTGAGGAGATTGATCGCTTAATAAAATGTACAGTCCTTGTATGTTTTCTTGATTGTTTTTGTGAATGCCTTTTACTGTTTCTGAAGTTTTGAACCCTGTAATACCAAACCTAGATCTAGAGTTTTTTACAGCTTTTTCAAAATAGTTATTAGCCAGTTTTGTATAAGCACCAAAAACTTGAATGTCTAGTGCCAGTGGTAAGTTAAAAGACCATTCCCAATTTGCTTGATGTGCTCCAACTAAAGCAATGCTTTTTCCCTCTTTGGCAAGTTTGTTTATAACTTCAGGATTTTTGTACTTGTATCGCTTGAGTATTTCTTTTTCGCTAATTGTAAAAGCTTTGATACTTTCAAAAATTAGATCGAAGAAATGTTTGTAGAATTTCTTTGTTATGTTTTTTATTTCTGTATCGCCTTTTTCAGGAAAAGCCGTTTTTAGGTTTTGAATTACTACTTTTTTACGATATCCTACCAAGTTGAAAATAACAAGACGGAAAAAATCAGAAATTATGTATAGTAATCTCATGGGTAAAATTGATAGTATCCATATTAGCGGATACACAATAATAAAGATGAGTAGTTTCATTAAGTTTTAATTTTAGGCAAATATCGTATTAATTAATGAATGATTCACTTTATTAACTTTTGTTTATGTTTGTACTTACACAAAAAAAAATATGAGTCAAATTATTATTATATTAATTGTAGCGAATGTATTAGTGTCTTTAAAAGGATTTAGTGATGCTACTTTTTTTGATCGCTATAAATTTCAAGTTCAAAAAATATTAGGGGGAGAGAAACTACGAATGTTAACTTCAGGTTTTTTGCATGTAGATTGGTTGCATTTAGGATTTAATATGTACGCTTTGTATTTATTTGGAAAAGTAGTTGACTCAAGTTTTGGAACATTAAACTTTATATTAATTTATTTTGCAAGTTTAATGGCAGGAAGTATGTATTCGTTGTATCAGCATAAAAGAGAAGCTTATTATAGTGCAGTTGGAGCATCAGGAGCTGTGTCGGGAATAATATTTTCTTCTATAATGTTGTATCCAGGTATGGAGTTAATTATATTACCAATACCTGTTCCTATACCGGGGTATATTTTTGGTGTTGGGTATTTGCTGTATTCTATTTACGGAATGAAAAACCAAGTAGGTAATATCGGTCATTCAGCTCATTTAGGAGGTGCTATTGGTGGATATTTAATCACTTTACTCTTACGACCAAGTGTCATAACAAATCATACCATAATGATTGGTGCGATGGCGCTCATCATAGTAGGGGTGTTCTTCTTTGGAGATAAATTAAAACTGAATAAATAAAAAAACCGAAACTAATGTTTCGGTTTTTTTGAGCGGGAGACCAGGTTCGAACTGGCGACATTCAGCTTGGAAGGCTGACGCTCTACCAACTGAGCTACTCCCGCGGTAAAGACTTTTGTAATTGCTTACAATTATGTAAAAATTAGAGCGGGAGACCAGGTTCGAACTGGCGACATTCAGCTTGGAAGGCTGACGCTCTACCAACTGAGCTACTCCCGC
>NZ_JBLWTZ010000003.1:77341-262428 GCF_048269885.1 Tenacibaculum sp.
TTAGAGCGGGAGACCAGGTTCGAACTGGCGACATTCAGCTTGGAAGGCTGACGCTCTACCAACTGAGCTACTCCCGCAGTAAAGCGGTTGCAAATATAAGACTGTTTCTAATATCTGCAAATATTTTTTTGAAAAAAAATAACAAAAATGATATCTTTAATAGGTAGCTTTCAGAAAGTGAAGAACATAGGTTTATAAAGATTTTATAGTTTTATACATGTGAATGTAAAATATAATCTTGTATAGTCAAAAAGAGTATAAAAATCGGTTTTTATTATACGTATAACGTATGAAATTATGGTGTTCAAAATTAAAAAGAAACTAATTTACCAATAATCAATTAAAAAAGAGTATCTTTGTACCGTTCAAGTAGAACATCTTAATTATTTCAAAGTAGTATATAGTAATTAGTTTTTTGAGTTTATTCTCTTCTTGTCTTTTTTTATCTCATTATTCCTTTATTTTTTAAGTGTTTATAAGCATGATAGCTCTTTGTAATTGTATTATTACATTATAGGAAGTTATATAAAGGTTCTTCTTTTACAAAACATTACATAATAATTTAAAACTTAAGCAAGATGCAAGAAGGCACAGTAAAATTTTTTAACAACTCAAAAGGATTTGGGTTTATTACATCATCAGAATCAGGAGAAGATATTTTTGTACACAACTCAGGATTGATTGACGATATTAGAGAGAATGACAAAGTACGTTACGATACCGAACAAGGTAGAAAAGGCTTAAACGCTTTTAATGTAGAGATTGTAGATTAAAGTTTAGGTTATAAAATAACCTAAACCCAACTATATAGAAAAGGCTATCTGAAAAAGATAGTCTTTTTTTTATGCCCAATTTTTAAGTGAATCATTTTCAAAATAAAAAAAAGAACCCACTCAAAAAAGATTGAGTGGGAAAATTGCTATGAAAAAGAACTTAAGACGTCTCTTAAGTGTTGCTAAGATACTTAGATTTTAATTAACAGCAGCATAAAAAAGCGTAAAAAAGTTATGGCTTAACCATAAAAATAAGGCTCTTTATTTATGGTTTTTGTAGTATGAATTATAAAAAAATGTTTGTACAGTTGAAATGAAGTGTGAATATGTGAATAAAAGATAAAAAAAAGCGGGAAAATCCGGCTGATTTTTTAAAGAGGCTGGCACTGAATTTCTGCACAACCAATCCAAATTTCAGAACAAGTATTGTCTGGAAGTAAGCAATGCTTTTTTCCTCCGTGAATAGATTGTTGTTCTTTTTTGTTTAAACCTGTTCCTAAATTAGAAATATTCTTTACCATAATAAAAATTTTGAGTTTTTTCAAACTTAAATTATTTAAAATGGAGTATTGGAAAATAAACCGTAATATAAGTATGGTTTTATACTATTTTTTATGTGACTAGTATCAGAATTAAAAGAAAGCTTTCTCTTCTCTTATAATTTTAAGAAAATGGAACCCGTAAATTTCAAAGCCTTCGTTGTAATAAAATTTATGAGACTTTCTATTAGCAGTATACGTATTTAATTCAACCGCTTCACATCCTTTAGATTTTGTATAATCGTATACCCATTTAAAAAGCTGCTTACCTATATTGTTACCTCTGTAGTTTTCATCAACAATTACATGGTCAGGTTCTACACTCTTACCAATATAGTGCCTAGTGCTATACCAAAGTCCGCAAATACCTATTAGTTTATCATCATCAAAAACACCTATGCATTCATAGTTAGGGTATGCTGCCATTTCTAAAACTCTAGCTTTTAAAATATCTTTGGGTGTTGTAGTATTGGCTTTACGTAAAAGCGGAAGAATTACAAGAATATCTTCTTTGTTAATCAGGTTAAAATTTATATTCATTCTGTATTTTTGAGTTAAAGAAATTTTAGATGATAAAAATAAAAAATATATCAGTTCAAGAAACCTATGCTATTCGATTAGCTGTATTACGAAACAACATTGATTTGCCATACAAGTTTAAGGAAGATGAGCTTGATAACACGTTTCACCTAGGGGCTTTTTATAACAATAAGTTGGTAGGTATAGCTTCTTTTGTACAAAATAAAATTGAAGTTATTAAAGGAAGTCAATTTCAGTTAAGGGGAATGGCTACTTTACCAGAGGTAAGAGGAATGGGGGCAGGAAGACTATTGTTAGAAACCGCCAAAAATATCTTGAAAACGAAGAAGGTGGCTGTTTTATGGTGTAATGCTAGAAAAGAAGCTGTTGGTTTTTATAAAAACTTAGATTTCGAGATCATAGGAGAGGAGTTTGAAGTGGAAAAAGTAGGTCCTCATTTTAAAATGTATTATCGTGTAAATTAGTAGTTTATTTACCGACTACTTTTCAAAAAACTAAAATATTTTACAAATGAAAACCTCATTATTATTACTAACTACCTTCTTTTCTGTATTATCATCTAATGTCTTTTCGCAACAAAAAGAAGTTACAATAACTTCAGAAAAACTAACAGAAAATATCTATGTTTTAAAAGGGCAAGGTGGAAATATAGGGATTTTTGTGGGAGAGAACGGTGTGTTTATGATTGATGATCAATTTGCTCCTTTAAGTAAAAAGATACTAGCAACTATTAAAACAATTACAACGAAACCAATAACCTATTTGATTAATACACATTGGCATGGTGATCATACAGGAGGGAATGCTAACTTTCAAAAAGAAGGAGCTGTAATTGTTTCTCACGAAAATGTACGTAAACGAATGAGTATTGAGCAAGTTATTAGAGGTAAGAAAAGACCAGCATCACCTAAAGAGGCATTACCAGTAATTACCTTTTCAAAAGATATACAGTTTTATATTGATGAGGAGCCAATTATGATTACGCATATTCATAATGCGCATACTGATGGAGATGCCTTAGTGTACTTTGGAAATAGTAATGTATTACATGTAGGAGATGCTTATTTTCAAGGAAAGTTTCCCTATATAGATCTAAATTCTGGAGGTACTATTGATGGCTATATTGACGGAATTGAAAAAATAATAATGATAGCCGATGATGCTACTAAAATAATTCCAGGGCACGGAAATGTATCATCAGAAAAAGAATTAAAAGTGTATTTAAGCATGTTGAAAGATTTAAAAAACACTATTATCTCAGAAATTGAAAAAGGAGCAAGTTTAGAAGAGGTGAAAAATAACTCTTTGCTCACAGAGAAATATAAAAACTACAACGGTTGGATTACAGAAGAAAAAATAAAAGAAGCAATTTATAAAAGTTTGAAAATGAATTAAAAATAAAAACCCAAATCTTTCGATTTGGGTTTTGTAGCGAGGAGCAGATTTGAACTGCCGACCTCAGGGTTATGAATCCTGCGCTCTAACCAACTGAGCTACCTCGCCTGATTGCGGGTGCAAATATAATTACTTTTTGGTTTTAGACAACAAACATTTAAATTTTTTTTTAAAAAATAAATATCTATATTGGCGCTTAAACAAAAAAATAGATGAGCAAAGTTAAATTTGAGTTAGAGTTTCCCATTCATGCATCCCCAAGCATGTTATATCAATATTTTGCAACACCAGCAGGTTTAGAAGAATGGTTCGCAGACAGAGTTAATTCACGAGGAAAACTTATTACTTTTATTTGGGATGACTCTGAAGAAGAGGCAAAAATAGTTACCAAAAAAGCAGACGAACGTATTAAGTTTAAATGGACAGAAAGTGAAGGTGATGATAGTTATTTTGAATTCAAAATTCAAGTAGATCCACTAACAAAAGACGTTGCTGTAATTGTTACAGATTTTGCTGATGATGAAGATGATGCAGAAGAAGCGAAAATGCTTTGGCAAAATCAAATAGAAGAATTAAAGCATACTATAGGAGCTTAAGAAACAAGTAGCATAGAATTAAAAGAGCGACTCGGCAATTTTGTCGAGTTTTTTTGTGGCTAATATTCGCCTAAATTGTAAGTTTGCAATTAAAATTTTTAAGAAATGCTAAACTTTAATGGAACATTAATTTCTGATAACGAAGTACAAATTTCAACAAAAAATAGAGCTTTTAAGTACGGCGATGCTATTTTTGAAACAATTAAAGTGTTCAATGGTAAAGTTGTTTTTGTTGAAGACCACTATTTTAGATTAATGGCTTCTATGCGAATGCTTCGTATGAAAATACCTATGAAGTTTACTCTTGAATATTTACAGGAAGAGATTCTTAAAGCAATAACAGAGTTACCAGCATCTTCTACGTATAGAGTGCGATTAACGGTTTTTAGGAAAGACGGTGGTTTATATGAACCGCTTACAAACGAAGTAGATTATATTATAGAAGGAACTCCATTAATACCTACAGAAAAAGAAGTGTATAGGATGGATGTTTTTAAAGATTTTTATAATTATTCAGGATTGCTTTCAACAATTAAAACAACAAACAGAATGTTGAATACATTGGCTGCTGTTTTTGCCAAAGAAAACGATTTAGATAATTGTATTTTACTAAATGAACGTAAAGGAGTTGTGGAAACTATTAATGGAAATATTTTTATAGTAAAAGGAAACACAATAAAAACTCCTGCTTTAACTGAAGGTTGTATTAAAGGAATTGTTAGGAAAAAAGTAATTGAAATTATAGAGAAACACCCAGAGTATACAATAGAAGAAACAACTATTTCTCCTTTTGAAATCCAAAAAGCAGACGAAGTTTTTATAACGAATGCTATTGTAGGAATTCAACCAGTTACTAATTATCGTAAAAAAGAATTTTCAATAGATATAACTAATAAAATAAAAAGTAGTTTAAAACTAGCAACAGTAACTAGTTAAAACTAGTTCATTTGTATATCGCTAGGGGCATTTGCCCAAATTTTATACTTGCCTCCTCTTTGTAATAGTTTTTCTTTCCAAAAACCTTGGTTACTGGTGGTTAAAATATTTTCGTAGTCATTCTCTGTAATAAACCAAGAGTTCATGAGCAGTTCTTCTTCTAGTTGGTTTGTTCCCCAGCCAGAATAGCCTAAAAAGAAACGAATATCACTAGCTTTTAACTCCTTATTGTTTAACAGTTCTTTTAAAAGGTCAAAATTACCTCCCCAGTAAATACCGTTTGCAACTTCAATGCTGTTAGGAAGTAAGTGTGGAACTTTGTGGATAAAGTATAAATTATCCTGTTCTACTGGTCCGCCCTGATATACTGTAAAATCACAGTCTATCTCAGGAACTAAATCGCTAAGTACATGGTCTAAAGGTCTGTTTAATATAAAACCCACCGAACTTTTTTCATTATGCTCAGTAAGTAAAACGATGGCTCTCTTAAATGAACTATCATTTAAAATTGCTGGTTCAGCAATTAATAACCTACCTTTTTCCGGTTTAAATGCAACCATAATTTTTTTAGTTTATAAACACTAAGGTAAATAAAAAATTAATAAAACTTTAACAAAAGTGTTAAAAAACCAGAGGAAATAGGAAAAAAACGGGAATTATATTTTTTCTAAAACACTAATAACTTCATTTTTTTTACGGACCGAAACAGGAACAGTTGTTTTGTTTTTTAAAACTAAATACCCTCCATCAGATTTTATAAATTCTTTAATGAATTGAATATTAATTAGATGGCTTTGATGTACTCGTAAGAAGTCGTACTCTTTTAACATGTCAGCAAAGTGTTTTAAGGTTTTACCAACCAGTATTTTTTGTCCGTCATTCATAAAAAACTCCGTGTAGTTATTATCAGACTGACATCGAACAATATCGTCTAAATTTACCACCGTAATCTTGTCAGATGTGTTTAATGAGATCTTTTTAGGACGTTGATTCGGTTTTGAAATGGATTGTTGGAGGACTGTAAGCTGTTCCTTGTCGGGTTTAATTTGATTTTTTGCTTTGTTAATTGCATTTGCCAAATCTTCGTTTGAATAGGGTTTTAATACATAATCAATAGCAGCAAACTTAAAAGCTTTAATAGCATATTCGTCGCTTGCAGTAACAAAAATAATTTTTGAAGATAAGTTTGGATGGATTTCTAGAACGTCGAAACCTGTACCGTCTCCCAACATAATATCTAAAAATAAAATATCTGGTTCTTGCTTTCGTAACACTTTTAATGCTTCTACCACACTTTTAGCAGTGTCAATAATTTCAATTTCTGGATGATACTGAGTAAGATCGTTTTGCAACATCTCTAGGGCTGTAGGCATATCGTCTACTAAAATTGCAGAAAGTTTTTTCATGTTTTAAAAATCAGTGTTTAAAGGAATTTCAAATACGACCTTAGTCCCTGTTACTCTTCCTTCATCATATAATTCACTAATAGAAAAAGCACTCTTTTTCGACAGGTTTTGAATTCGTTCTTGTGTAACTTTTAAAGCTACAGATTTATGTGGGCTTATTTTTTTAAACTCTTTTGATCGATAAACACCAATACCATTATCTATTATCTCACAATGTAAAAGATTCTTTTTTACTGAAAAATTTACCGTAATTTTTCCATTTTCAACAGAAGAGATTCCGTGTTTTATACTGTTTTCAACAAAAGGTTGTATTAGCATTGGTGGAATTAGAATTTCTTCAGCATCAATGCCAAGGTTTGTGGTTATTGAATATTCAAAGGTATTCGAGTTTATTTGCTGCTCTAGCTCGATATAATTTTTTAGTGTGGCAATTTCTTCAGTTAGGCTAATTTCTTCCTGTCTAGAATTGTGTAAAACACCCCGTAAAAGTGTAGCAAATTTACTAATAGTTGTATTTAATTCAGCCAATTTTCCTGAGTTTCCTAAAGCTTTAATGCCATTTAAAACATTAAAGATAAAATGTGGATTCATCTGTAACTGCAAAGCTTTTTGCTCTAGAGATATCAAATGATTTTCTAGCTCTAATTTTGCAACTTTGGCTTTATTCTTGGCTTGAATTCTTCGTATGTAAAACCAAATGATGAGTGTTAAAATTAGAGAGGCTAATCCAATACCCGACCAAATAAACCAACTTTTTTTATAGATAGGAGTATCAATAAAAAAATTAAACTCAATAGGGGTACTCTCTGTTTTTCCAATTCTTGATTGCGCAGCAAACCTATAGTTTCCGGGAGATAAATAGGCCAAATCAATAGCGCTTTTAGTACTCCAAGGGCTGGTTTGATTGTTGAGCGTATAACGATACTCTAATTTATTTAAGTTGTTAATATTTATTGTTTTGTAATAAAAAGAGAGGTGATTTTTATCAGCGGGTAGTTTTAGGGTTTTATGATAGTTGTTGATGTCGATACTGTCTAAAGAAGTAAAAACTACCTCAATATTTTTAAAAGAAATGGTCGGTTTTTTTTGTACTGGTTGGTCGCTTTTAATAAAGTAAATTCCAGAGTCTTTTGTAGAAATCCAAGTGTTATTTTCATTGTCTTGAAAAGCACTGGTAATTTTATTGGTGGTTAAGGTGTTGTATTTATTAATGTTTCTTACGAAATTAAAATTAGCATCTAGTACTTCAATACCATTATCTTCAGAGATAATCCAAAATTGATTATTAATTTTTTTTATGTTAGTAACATTCTGTGTAGTGATGGTTTGTGTGTTTACTTCTTCATTAACAATAAACTTTAGTCCGTCGTTATAGGTAGTTGCAACAATCGTTTTTCCATTAATTAAAATGGAAGTGTAGTTATTTACATCTATTCGTTTTAAAACTTCAGGGTTGATAAGTTTATCGAGTTTCCATAGAGATTTATTTGTCGCTATCCAGTAAAAATTTCCATCAAATAGCATGTCGTTTATTTGATTAAGGTCAATTTGAAAGTTAGTGCGAAGAGGAGAGAGGTAGTCTTCACGAACTCTAACAATTCCTTTGTTAGTTCCTAAAAAAGTATGGTTTTTAACGGTTAAAAAGCAGTTTATATTGTTGCTTTCAAAATTAGTAAACCCATGGTGGTTTTTAATACTTACTCCTTTATTAGTACCTATAAAAAGAGTATTACCTTTTGAAAAAACAGTATTGATATGGTTAGAAATAAGCCCGCTTTTAGTAGTAAAGCTTGTAAACTCTTTTCCGTTAAATTGTACCAAACCTTTATTAGATGCTAACCAAATATACCCCGTATTGTCTTGAGCAACATTGTTTATGTGTAAGCTAGGAAGTCCGTTATCTTTAGTGTAGGTTTTTAACGATTGGTTTTGAGCAGAAATACGTATAAGACCATAAAAAAAACAGGACAAGAATAAAAAAGTAAAGCGTTGTATTGAGTGTTTTTTAAGACTCAATACAAAACTACTTTTCATGACTGTTTTTATGATATGATGTAGGGTTTCCATGATAACAAACATACTTAAATAAAACGTCATTACGAAGGGAAGAAGGTTGAAGTAGTTACTTTTATTATGAGGTTTTCCTAGGTTCGTAATGACGTTTGTTCAACAATTATTAGTTATTTCATAGCGTATAAACGTTTGTTATTGGTATCTGGTTTTACATGCTCTAATTCTCCGTAAGGTTTTGTTAATGGTTTTAAAACACAAAGAGCAGAAGCTTTCCCTTTGATAATTAATTGACTGCCTTTTACAGTATAAGTCCATCTAAATTTCTCTACAGGAATATTTGTCTTTTCAACTTCTTTCATTAATCCTTTTTCACTAGCAATGAAGTCCATTATTTCTTCTTGCATTACAAAGTGAGGGATGTCATTATCAGAATTATGGTAATCTAATTCTAGGTTTACAGGAATTGTATAATGAATTGTATAAGGTTCTCCTACATAACGTTCTCTTTCGTTATTTAAAGCATCATACCAAGAAATTTCTTTTTCTTCAGGGTATTTTTTAGCAATTTCTTTTGATAAATCTACTTTACCAGGAGAATTTGCAGTTGGATAAAATACATAGTAGGGTTGAGCTAAATAATGATTAGAAAACGCTCCTCCAAAAACATTATAGTAGGGTGATACCACTACTTGCGGAATTTTGTGCTCAGTTATAAAAGCACTTTTTAAAGTGTTTACTAAATCAGTGTTTTCAGCCAATTGATTGGTATGAAAAATAATTTTAGTATCGTTAGTAATTGTTTCATTCTTTACTGGAGGTAAGGTGCCTTTGGTTATTGTTTTTTGCAAAGCTTCAGCAGTTACTTTCTCTCCATTAATTACGGTTTCTAAGTTCATTGCTCTAAAAGGGTTATTGTTGTTTACAATATGAACTTCTCCGTAAGGATTTTTCGTAGCGTTGTTGTTCATCCAAGTAATAATTTCTTCTACTGAATATTTTCCGTTGATTATCTCGTAGTTTTTTTCCTTGAAATAAACTCGTGCACTATCGTAAAAATGACTATTACTTTTGTCGTCTCCAGTAATAAATACTATAGGTTTTCTGTATTCCACTACAGGTTTTTCAATAGTTTTCTCTGTAGTAGCAATGTTTCCCAGTTCTTTGTTTTTGTTGTCACTTTTTGTGTTATTACAATTTGAAAATGCCCCAATTAGTAGTAGTAATCCCATTACTGTACCTACTTTTAAAATGTTTTGTTTCATAGTTTTTTGTTTTAAGGTTAATATAGTTACTGTTATTGTTGTAAAATGATAGTTACATCCTTTCCTAAATTTATACTAGTTGATAGTTTGTTTAAGATGTTAGGAAGGTTTCGGTCGTTAATCCACTGACCGTTTTCTTGTTTTTCAACAGAAGCGATTAATCCGCTTGTGTTTATTTGTAATTTTAAGCTAGTGTATTTTTCTAAATACATTTTTAATACTGATGAATAATTGTTGTTTGACCACATAATTGTTGTTTTTATATGATCAAAATTACCACAGAAGTACAGGTAGATTTGGAGAAAATTAGAATTCGTAGTAGATAAATTAGAATTCGTTGTTGATAGTCGGTAGAAGGTAGACGTTAGCCAGTAGTTTCTAGCCAGTAGTCGGTAGTTGATTGATAGATAAAAAAGGTGACTTGAAGTTAAAAAATAATAGTTTTAGCCAACCGCCAACCGCCAACCGCCAACCGCCAACCGCCAACCGTCAACCGCCAACCGCCAACCGCCAATCGCCAACCGCCAACCGCCAACCGCCAACCGTCAACTGCCAACCGCCAACCGCCAACCGCCAACCGTCAACTGCCAATCGCCAACTGCCAACCACTAACCGTCAACTGCCAATCGCCAACTGCCAACCACTAACCGCCTTTAATAACAGTCCGTTTTAATTTGATTGGTCTTTTTGAAGTGGTTTAAGGATGTGTTTAGTTTATTCGAAGTTATTTGCTCTAATACCTTTTCAACACCTTTCAGCATTTTAATAGAACCGCAAATCATAATAGTACCTCCATTTTGTAAAACAGTAGAAATTGTAGTTTCTTCTTTTAGTAACAAATCTTGCACATATTCTTTCTCTTTTTCTTGAGAATAGGCAATGTGAATGTTGCTTTGTTCTATGTTTTTTAACAAAGGGGTGTACATTTTTAATGATTCTTTTGTTCTTCCTCCCCAAAACAAATGTGCTTTTGTGCCTTTTTTATGTTGCAGCATTCCTAAAAAAGGAGCGATACCTGTTCCGTTAGCAATTAGCACTACTTCTTTCTTTTTCTTAGGAAAATAGAAAGCTTTATTCTGTTTAATACTTGCTTTAAGTGGCTCGTTTTGTTTTAACTGATAAAGTAGGTTAGAGCACACTCCAAGATCATGTTTTTTAATACTTAGTATGATGTCATTACCTATTTTTCCAATAGAGTACAAGCGTTCAATATTGTCTTCTTTAGGAGTGATAGAAAGTAAATCACCAGAGTTAAAACGAAGTTTTCTAGTGGGGTGTAAACAGATTAAAAAAGAGTCGTCGTTGTTTACTTCAGTTTTAGAAAGGGTTGTAAAAGTTTGTTGTTTTTTAGGCTTTTTAATTTCTTGTATCAATTCAAAATTAATTTCAGTTTTTTCACTCCATTGGTGTCCCCAAGTTTTAAAATCTTGAAAGGATTGATTATTGATTTTATAAACAGGTAAAAGAGTCTTAAACTTTGGAAGTTGTTCTAGTATATTTTCTATATCAATAGCAAACTGACAAAAATGAGGGTATGCTCTTGAACCAAAGCCAACTATTGAATAGTTCACTGGGTTTTGAATAGTCGTTTGTTGAATTAGCTGTAAGAATTTAGAAGCGTTAGAAGGAGCTTCCCCTTCTCCGTAAGTTGAAGTTAATACAATTAGATGTTTTGCATTTTTATACGAAGTATAATTGTTTAAAATGTCAATAAAAACAGGGGTGTCTTTTTTTATGAATGCGTTGTATAGAGAGGAAGCAAAAGGGTAGGTGTTGTTGGTTTCCGAACCTACTAATATGATAACTTCAGCATTGTCTTTCTTAATTTTATTTTTAGGGAGGGAACTTTTTTGTATTCTTTTGAAGGTCATTGCAAACCCTGAATAGATAAAAAACAGGATAGATATTGAAGAAAGTAGTAATACAACTGACCAAATAATTGTTCCGTTTCCTGTGTGCAATAATAAACTCCAGTTTAAAAGTATACTGGTTAACGAAAGGTTTTCTTTACTAATTATAGTTCCTGTATATTGATGAATTAGTACTTCACTATCATTTAGTTTCGCAAAAAAGTAATCTTCTTCGTCTTCAGAAAAAGGGAACTCAATACTTTTTACCTTATTTAAGGTGGTGTTTGTAAATGTAGGGAATTCAACAACGGTTATTTTTTTGTTGGGAAAAGTAGAAGAAAAATCAAAAGAATGCTTTATTTTATCTGTAGGTAAAACCGAAAATTTATCTAACGATAAATACACTCCTGTTAGCGTAATGATTATTATTGGGATAAGCGTGTAACGACCAACAATAATGTGGTAATACTGTTCAAAATTTTCTTTTATAACCTTAGAGAAAAGTTGTTTGAAACCGCCTTGTCGTTTGGCGATTAAAATGAAACCTGTTACTGCAATTAAGCAGAGTAAAAAAGACATAAAACCGACGATAAATCTTCCTGTAGATTTTAAAAATAAAGACCTGTGTAAGCTAGTAGCAAACTGAAAAATAGGGTTCTTTTTCTCGATATCACTTAATTTTTCTCCTGTGATTGGATGTATGTAAAATGTATCACTTTTTCCTTCTTTGGTAACTACAGAAGCACTTACAAAATCATTCTCATCAACGGTGATTGAAATTATTTCATCGTACTGTTTTTGTAGGGCAGAAATTGTTTGAGCAAGTGTAATTTCTTCAGTGTTAGAAATACTGTAGTCTGAAAGCTGTTTTGAGATAGGTTCAAAAGATAAAACAATACCTGTAACAGCAGCAACGAGAACGAAAAGGAAAGAAGATATAGCCAAGGTTAAGTGGCTATATCTCCATATAGAAGTGGTCATTTTTGTTAGCTATTTCTATTGATAAAATTACTGAGGCATTAAACGGATGTAACGAATAAATCCATTTCCTTCAAACTTCCCTTTAAGGTTTTCGGTAGTTAATTCGAATTCTACATCATTTTTGTAGTATTCTTGATCTTCTACAGCCGATTCAAATCTAATTTTATACCCTTTATCAATTTTATCGTTGTCAATTTTTAAAACGGTAATAGCTCGATTACCTCCGCTAATGGTCGCTCCTGTGATAGCGTCAATATCTGTACGAACTTTTCCTTGAAATTTCCACCATTCAGTAATGTCAGAATACCATTCTTCATCATCACCTTGAACGTATAATGTTTTTTCGTATTCTCCATTAGGGTTTAATAATGAAATAGCAATGTAAGCACCTTCACCAGTATAATTTTTCATTTGAATCATACATTTGTAGGTAGTGCTATCTGTTGTGTTAAAAGCCATTATTGAGAATACAGTAATAAAAAGAGCTATGATTTTTTTCATTTTTATCGGTTTAGTTCCATACCAAATCGCGTGTAATTGTATTTACGCACGATTTGGTAGATTAAGTTTATTTTAAAAAGTTAATATCTATATTTTTTTTGGTTAAGATTTCATTTTCCTTAGCTAGGTCGTGTACCGTTTCATCAAAATCAGTAGTAATTGATTTGTTAGCTCCAATACTTAATAAATACTTAATTACATTCGTATTGTTTGCTTGCATAGCGGCTACATGTAATGGAGTTAAGCCTTCGTTATTTTTTGCATTTACATCAATTTTTAACGTGTTGATTTTTTTAAGTAAATCGATGTTGTTTTTTTCTATTGCTATATGGAATAACGTATTTTTATTGGCTTGAAGTTGTATTAAGTTTAATCCGTTATTGGCCAAAAGATTCATTTTTTCTGTAAAATCGTTCACTTTTTTTGGATGATAACTTTTGATTAAATAATAAGCTAAAGAGTTTCCTTTATTATCTTTTACGTCAATATCAGCCTCGTTTTTTATTAAATAATCTACCACTGCCTCTGAGTTGTATTCAACTGCAGATGTAAGTGCTGAATGCCCTTTCTTATTAGTGTGATTAACATTCTTGGTTTTTCCTAATAATAACTGAACAATTTCTAAAGAGTTTCTGCTAGCAGCAATACTTAAAGGAGTGTTTCCGTTCTCATCAACTTGATTGGCATTTACACCTTTGTCAAGAAAATAATTAAAGGTATTCGAATCTTTGTTCCCACGAGCTAAATTATGTAGCGGTGTTTTTCCATTGCTATTAGTAATGTTTGGATTGATCCCTAAACTCTCTAAATAGTTAAAAAAGGCTAAAGAATTGTAACCGCTTCGAGACCCCTGTGTAGCTAATAACATAGCATTTCCTCCTTTTTTATTTAGGTTTTTATAAGGTAATCCTTTTTTTATAAGAAGTTCTAATACTTCTTTATTTCCTTTTTTAGCAACATAGTTAAAAGCGCCATTTCCATCGCTATCAACACTGTGTATGTCCAAGCCTTTAGAAGAAAGATATTCAACAAAAGAGAGGTCTTTTAAACTGGGTAAAACTAATAGCAAAGCATTCGCCCCGTGTTCATCAACGTCTGTTTTGATATCAATTCCGTTTTGAATGCAAAGCTCATAAATTTCTTTATTAGTTTGTCCTGCATTGGCTGCAAAAGTTAGAGGAGATAATTGATGAGAATCTTTTAAGTCCATACGAGCATTGTTGGCTATTAAATGCTTCATTATTTCAACATTGTTTTTATAAGCAGCCCAAAATACATAAGTTCTTTTATCGTGGGTAATCTTATCAACATCATTTCCTTTTTTGGTAAGTAAATGCTTGATCGTTTTATTAGGTGCGCTTGCAAGAATAGCATAAGTAACAGCATCAAATCCATTCGGATTTAAAGCAGTAACGTCGTTGCCCTTTTTTATTTTCTGCTCAACAGTCTTTATTGTAGGGCTGGCTTGCCAAAAGGATCTTTCAAAAAAGATGTTTTTTGTTTGTGCTTGCATTGCACTTATAAGAAGGACAAGAGTAAGTGTTATATGTTGTTTTTTCATGTTTTTAATTTTTAGAATTTATAGCGTAGTGTAGAGCCAAAATTGGCAGGCTCAACTCTATTAATATAGCTTGTACGATAAGCGTTGTAGCCTATTTCGCCAAAGATATTATTTCCAAATACATCTATACTTAATTTTTCATTGAATTTGTAAGAGGCTTGTACATTAACTGTAGTATATGCTTTTAGGTCGAAAGGTTTCACCCCAGGAACTACACCTGTATGTGTGTAGTTTCTAGACCATACATTATGAGGTCGTTCTCCTAAATAATAAGCTCCTGCGCCAATTGATAAACCATCTAATGATTTTTGAAAAGCATAACGTGCCCACAAGTTAGCTGTATGCTTTGGTGTGTTCATTGGGCGAGAGTTGTAATAATAAGATACATGATCTTTGTATTTAGCATTTAAATATGAATATCCACCAATGATTTCTAAATTAGGAAGGATACGACCAACTAATTCAATTTCTACACCATTTCTAACATCGTCACCCCCTTGAGTATAATAACCTAAGTTGTTACCCGCGTTATCATATACTGGTAGGTTTAAGTTTTTACTTGAAGTAAAAAATGTAGTAATATTAAAGCGTAAAGCGTTGTTTAACCAAGTAGATTTGATACCAGTTTCAATTTGATCCCAACGCTCTGTACCTAACTCGTTACCGTCAACATCCATATAAAAAGAAGTTCTAGGGTCTGAGCTACTAGCGTATGAACCAAAAACAATGATATTTTCATTTGGTTTCAGATTAAAACCTACAAGAGGGTTAAAGGCGTCATCACTTTTAGATGTTCCTAATGGACTTCCTATAAAATTACCTTTGGTTCTCTTCATAGAGGTGTAGCGTAATCCTAAGAAAACATCTGCCCAATTGGTTAAGCTAATTTTATCTTGAACGGTAATTCCGTAAGCTTCTGTTCTCGATCCTGTATCTGCACTTGCGTTTCTGCTAACACTAATTCCGTTAGGAAGAGTATTATTTATAGGTTGTAAAACATCTATTATATCTACATAATTGTTCCCAGAATTATAGTTTGTTATGTATCTTAAATTATCAAATTCTGAAGTTCGAAAATCAGCTCCAATTTGGAAAGTATGTTTTAAAAATCCTGTTTTTACATCTTTACCTACCAAATCTAATTGTAATACACTGTTGTTATCTTTTCTACCTGAGGCACTATATTCTCTGTAACGTTGAGAGTCGGGTAGAACACTCAATCCGTTTCTTGAGCTTCCTTGAAAAGCGTATGAGGTTTCAGTATCAATATCTAAATCAGAAACAAAATACCCTGCTTTTATACTTAACTTATCGGTTAACTCTCTGTCAACTCTAATAGCATAGGTTAGATTTTTTGTAGTAACATTGTCTGAGTCAAATCCCATAAAATTGTTGTTAGGAAGCTTGTAAATGTTATTTACATCGTAGGTGCCTAAATTAAGAGTTCCTTGATCTGGAGTTCTACTGTCATGCATATAATCCATTTCCAAAGTAATAGTTGTTTTGTCATTAGGTCTCCAAGCATAAGAAGGGTTTACATAAAAACGTTCAGAACCTACATGGTCTCTATAACTGTCGGCTTTATCATAAGAACCAGCTATTCTAAAAGCATGTTTTTTATCCGTGTCAATTGGTCCGTAAACATCAAAAGTAGGACGTAATTTACCAAAGCTTCCTGCTCGAAAGCTTACTTCACCCCCCGTATAAAATTTAGGAGTTTTAGTAACAACGTTGATAACTCCTCCCGCAGAACCTAAATCACCACCTAAACCTTGACTAATAGCTGAAATTCCCTTTAGTACTTGAATGTTATCAACACCAGCCATGTCGGTAATCATTCCCGTTCCTCTAAAATCTGAGTTAATACGAACCCCATTTTTTAATAGTGGAATACCCCTAAAGCCTCTTAAGGACATACTTTCTTTAGTGTTTCCGTAAGTAGCAAACGTATAAACTCCAGCTACGTTTTTAGTAACATCACTAAGAGTTAAAGCATTTTGCTGATCGATTAGTTTGTGTGATAATACCGATATACTTTGTAATTGTTCGTTAGGAGCTAAAGGTAATCTGGTAAGTGTTTCTAGTTTTTCAGCTCTTTTATCTCTTGCACCAAAAAGTTCAATTTCATCTAATTGAGTGTCTGATTTTAAGATAATAATTAAGTTGTTTACATCTCCTGTAATCGCAATTTTTTGTGATGATTGAATAAAACCTACAGCACTAACCACAAGTTTATAGTTTGAAAGGGGTACTTCTTTAAGTATAAAGCGACCATTTTCAGTAGTTTCAGTACCTATTTTACTTCCTTTGATAAAAACATTTGCAAAAGGGATGGCTTCATTACTTTCTGATTTTACAACACCCTGTATAGTTGCTTGACTGTATATTGTTTGGATACAACTACATATTAGTAGTAGAGATACTATAATTCTCATTTCTTTTTTATTTGAGAGGTTTAATTTTTTAGTTTACTTTTTTTACAAAAGATTCTATTGCGTTATCAATTTGTTCTTCATTCGAAGTTTTTTCAGAAAACAAATGCTTGTATAAAGGTTTGTTATCTACTTTTTGCTCTAACGATAGGTGTGCATTTCTACCATAAACTTCTGCCCATTTATTTCTTACTAATAGCCACTTGTTTGTGTGAGTTTTCCACCAATCTTGTGCAGCTTTACATTTGCTATCAGCTACTTTTACGTAAGTGTTATAGCCCTTTTCGTGTGCAACAATAACATCTTCTTTACCTGATTTTCTTATAATTTTTCTGTTATCTTGATCGTGTAACCAACCGTAGTTTGTAATTTCATGACGATTACCTCTTTCAGTTACATTATAATCGCTTCTTTTTGTGTACTCTCTTCTTGGTAATGGAGCATCTGTAGTGTTTTCCCAATAGCTTTTACCATCTACATGAACCCAAGTAGCAGTACCTTCATATCGTGGACTATCATCTACTTGGTATACCTTTTGAGTCCATTGTTTTTTAACTTCTGATTTTGGTTTGGTTTGGAATAACCAATTGTTATCACCATTATACATATAAAAATCAGTGTTTTCATACAACCAATCTTGTCTCCAATGCTTCACAATATGTGGGTTAGATGGATTTCCTACTTGTAATAAATGTTGAATTGAAATTTGGTTGTTTTTGTCAGTAATTAATTCAGCCCATTCTAAAGCTTTGTCGGTTTTTGTTTTTGAAGGCTTGTAAAGAGAGTCTTTACTGTTGTTAAAAGTTTCAGCAAAGTTGAAGGTGACTTCATAGCAGCCACACATTTTTTTTATTGCTTCTCTGTCTTTTTTCTTTTTGTTTTGGGCATTGACTGTAAGTGCAGATAGTATTAATAAACTACCTAATAATATTTTTTTCATCGTGAGTTTTGTTTGATTTTATTTTTCTACAAAAATATAAATTTTATTTAGATTGATTAAAAATAAAGAATATATTTGCAGAAAAATTATTAAGAATGTTTCTAAATAAAAGCATATTGCTAAGTTTTATATTGTTAAGTTTCGTGGGGTATTCTCAAGAAAAATCTCATAGTGAGAAAAAAACAACGGCTAGCTATGATTTAGATGAGGTAATTGTAACCGCTACTAGAACATCGCGTCAATTGTCGTCGATTCCAATGCCAGTTATCTTAATCACGAAGGAACAAATACAAAAATCAGGGTCGGTTAGGCTGAGAGACATTTTATTAGAACAAACTGGAATCACCATAGTAACAGACTTTGGAAATTCTGAAGGAGTACAGTTGCAAGGGGTTGCAGCCGATTATACGTTAATCTTATTAGATGGGGTACCAATTGTTGGAAGAACTTCAGGAAATATAGACTTAAACAGGTTAACAGTAAACAATATAAAACAAATAGAAATTGTAAAAGGACCTTCTTCTTCGTTATATGGTTCTGAAGCAATTGGGGGTGTTATTAATATAATTACAGAGAAACCAAAGCGCGAGCAGTTAAAAGGTTCGGTGAGTTATTTTGCAAGAGGAGGAGCAAAAAATGAACTGGATATAAACACAAACGTTGTTTGGAAAAAGAGAAAATTAGGGATTGTAGCTGGAGGCAATTTGAATTCTAGTGAAGGGTTTGACTTATCGCCAGAAACGGCTTCAAAAACAACAGCACCGCATCAAAGTTTTACAGGAAATTTAAAAGTCATGTATGATTTTTCTGATAAGCTACGAGGAACAATTTCTCAACGATACTTTTCTCAAATACAAGGAGATAATTCTGAAGAAAACAAACAAAAAGACTGGAATGCTACAGTAAAACTGTCTCACGACCTAACCAATAAATGGAATGTAGATTATACTTTTTACGTCACTAAGTACAACGCAGAAAGTATTTTTAATGAGGAACGAACAAATTACGACCAAACACTTTTAAGACCTGAAATTAAATCCAAAAACACCTTCAGTATTGGGACTTTAATTTTGGGGACTGGAGCCAACTTAGAAAGTTTAGAAAGAACGGAGTTTAATGGGGTGAAAAAGTTCAATACTCCTTATGTTTTTGGTCAGTTTGATTTCAATCCGGTTAACAATTTAAATGTAGTTGTAGGAGCGAGGTTTGAAGATAGTAATCGGTACAAATCAGCATTTACTCCTAAAGTATCTTCTAGCTATAAAATAACTAATTGGTTAATGGCTAAGGGCTCTGTAGGTTATGGATTTAAGGCACCTGATTTTCGCCAATTATATTTCAATTTTAAGAATACAGCAAGTGGATATATTGTATTGGGTACACAAACTTTACACGATTTGTATGGAAATTTGTCGGAGGTACAAATGATAGAAAAAGAATTAAAGGCAGAAAGTTCTATTGGATATAACTTCGGGTTTCAAGTACAGCCGATATCAAATTTGAAACTAAATATCAATTTGTTTAGAAATGATATCAAAGATTTGATAGATACTTTTGACACACAATTAGATGCTTCTAAATTAAACTTACCGCTAGGAACAAGAACGTTTTCATACCGAAATATTGATGAAGTATATACGCAAGGTGTTGAAGTAGATATGCGGTATAAAGTAAATAACAATTTTAGGGTTTTAGGAGGCTATCAGCTTTTAGATACTGGAGATAAAGGTCAAGAAAAAAAAGTGAAATCGGGGACTGTTTTCTTTAGGAAAACCCCCACTTCATCTGCCCAAAGAATGACATTGTCTAACTACTATGGATTACCCAATAGGTCAAGGCATATGGGAAATCTAAAGGTATTCTACGAGAATTATCAATATGATTTTTCGGCAAATATTCGGGCGGTGTATCGAAGCAAGTATGCTTTGTTTGATACCAATGATAGTCAGGGGATTATAGACGAATTTGATGATTTTGTTTCTGCCAATACTCAAGTAAGTATAGCGGTAGATAAAACGTTTTTCAAGTTAATGAATGTTCAAGTTGGTGTAGACAATCTTTTTAATGAAAGAGGACTAGAAAATAAACAAAGTTTTACAAATAACGATAGTGTGTTGCGTTTGGGTAGCACTTATTACGGAAGAATTCAATTTAATTTTTAATATAAAATCAATACAAAATGAGAGTTTTAAAATCAATTTTAGCAATAACTATGTTAGCTTTTGTAGCTGTTTCATGTAGTGATAATGACGATGTTGTTTTAGAGGATGTGGTAGTAAAAAAAGTAGAAAATTTACATGCTAAAGAAACTAGCGATTATTCGGTAAGTCCACCTTTAGTATCAGGAGAGTTTGTAAAGTTTAGTTTTAAAACAGGAGAGGTAGTAACTGGGAATAATTGGGATATTGCCTTTAGAGGGACTACTATTCTTGTAAATGGAGGTGAGAAAACTGGAATTTCAGGCGAGCCAGATAGAACAGGTAATGCAGCGTTAGTGGTTGTGGATGGAGTTTTCTCTGAAATAACTTCTGTTACTAACGATTTTAATTTTGTGCAAGATAAAGAAGGTAATTTGGCATTGCCAAAGGGAACTTGGTATACATATTCTGGACCACCACAACATAAAATTAGTCCAGTAGCAGGAAAAATTATTGTGGTAAAAACTACAGACGGAACTTATGCTAAGATAGAGATTTTAAGTTATTATAAGGATATGGATAGCAGTAATTCTTCTAATCCAGCTAATTCAGGAGCACAGTATTATACCTTTAATTACGTATACAATCCAAATATTGGAGACACGAAATTTTAGTAATCTTTAGTTATTAAATTTTGTTAATTTTTGTTGTGAAAGGCTGTCCGACCGAGAGGTTGGGTGGCTTTTCTCTTAAAAATGTAATTTTTCTTTTAAGTACTTCGATGTATATGATTTTTTGTCTTTAGCTAATTCCTCAGGGGTACCTGCAAAGATTAAGTTTCCGCCTTTTTTTCCACCTTCCAAACCAAGATCAATAATATAATCAGCGCATTTAATCAATTCAATATTGTGTTCAATGACAATAATTGAGTGTCCTCGCTCAATTAGCGCATTAAAAGAAGCTAATAATTTTTTAATATCATGAAAATGCAATCCAGTAGTTGGTTCATCAAAAATAAACAAAGCTTTGTCTTTGGTATTTCCTTTTACTAAAAACGAAGCTAGTTTTATACGCTGTGCTTCACCTCCAGAAAGGGTAGAAGATGACTGGCCTAATTGTACATAACCTAGTCCAACATCATGTAAAGGCTTTAATTTTCGGGCTATTTTGGTTTGTTTGTGTTCTGTAAAAAAAGCAACGGCATCATCAATTGTCATATTCAAAATATCATCAATCGATTTTCCCTCAAAAGTTACTTCCAGTACTTCTTTTTTAAAGCGTTTACCACCACAGGTTTCACACTCTAAATGTACATCGGCCATAAACTGCATTTCAATAGTAACTTCTCCTTCACCTTTACAAACTTCACAACGGCCACCGTCTACATTAAAAGAAAAATGCTTGGGTTGGTAGTTTCTTATTTTAGATAGTTTTTGAGATGAAAGTAACTTACGAATATCATCATACGCTTTTATATAGGTTACAGGGTTAGAACGAGAAGAACGACCAATTGGATTTTGATCGATAAATTCTACGTGCTTTAGTGAATCAAAACTCCCAGTAACATCCGTGTGTTGCCCTAGTTTTTCACCATATCCGACTAGTTTCTTTTGCATGGCAGGATACAGTATTTTCTTAACCAAGGTACTTTTACCACTACCAGAAACTCCTGTAATGACGGTTAAGTTGTTAAGCGGAAAAGAAACATCAATGTTTTTTAAGTTATTTTCACGAGCCCCAATAATGTCTATAGAATTTTTTGATGTTCTTCTATTAGTAGGGATTTCAATTTTTAATTCTTCGGAAAGATATTTGGCGGTTAGTGACTCAGATTGTAAAATATCTTTAAAAGTTCCTTCGGCAACCACATTTCCACCATAAGTTCCTGCTTCTGGACCAATATCAATAATATAATCAGCCTCTTTCATAATGTCTTCATCATGCTCAACTACAATTACGGTATTGCCTAAATCACGTAGGTTTTTTAATACACCAATGAGTCTTTCTGTATCTTTTGGGTGTAAACCAATACTAGGCTCATCTAAAATATACATAGAACCTACTAACGAACTTCCTAGTGAAGTAGCTAAATTGATTCGTTGACTTTCTCCACCAGATAGTGTGTTAGACGTTCTGTTTAACGTTAGATAGTTTAAACCAACATTTGTTAAAAATTGTAAGCGATTATTAATTTCGGTAAGCAAGCGTTTACCAATTTTTTCTTCGTATTTGTTTAATTCAATATTATTGAAAAACACCGCTAATTCATCTAAAGGTAAGGTTACTAATTCATCAATAGTTTTACCATAAACTTGAACGTAGTTGGCCTCTTTACGCAAACGTTTTCCATTACATTCAGTACATTTTGTTTTTCCGCGGTAACGAGAAAGCATTACACGGTTTTGAATTTTGTAACTTTTCTCTTCTAGTTTTTTGAATAGATGATTAATTCCTTTGAATTTTTTAGTTCCATTCCAAACCAAGTTTGTTTGTTCATCTGTAAGTTCGAACCATGGCTTGTGAATAGAAATTCCGAATTCTTCAGCATTTAGAATTAAATCGTTCTTATATTTCTTGTAACTATCTGTTTTAAAAGGGAAAATAGCATTTTCGTAGATAGAAAGTCCAGTATTTGGAATTACTAAATCTTCATCAATACCAATCACATTTCCGTAACCTTCACAAGTAGGGCAAGCTCCGTAAGGATTGTTAAAACTAAATAAATGCGTGTTTGGTTCCAGAAACGAAATTCCGTCTAATTCAAAATTATTACTAAATTCGGTAGTGCTATTATCAGATAAGTTTTCAATAAGACAAATTCCTTTTCCTTCAAAAAAAGCTGTTTGAATGGCATCTCCTAAACGGTTGTAAAAATCTTCTTCGTGTTTTACAACAATTCTATCAACAACTAATTGTAATTCATTCCCTTTAAAATCTTTTATAGGAAATTCATCAATCCTATATACAGTATCTTGATATTTTAAACGAGCATATCCTTGCTGTGTTAGTACTTGTAAAACAGTTTTTATATCTCTGTCTTTATTTATGTGTATAGGAGCAAGTAATAATAACTTCGTGCGTTCCTCAAAAGTTTTTACATGATTGATAACATCAGAAACCGTATGTTTTTTTACTTCATTCCCAGAAATAGGAGAGAAGGTTTTACCAATACGCGCAAATAATAATTTAATATAATCGTATATCTCTGTTGAGGTACCAACGGTAGAACGTGGATTAGTAGCGTTAACCTTTTGCTCAATAGCAATAGCAGGAGCAATTCCTTTGATATAGTCTACTTTAGGTTTGTGTAACTTACCTAAAAACTGACGTGCATACGAACTTAAACTTTCTACATAACGGCGTTGTCCTTCAGCATACAAAGTATCAAAAGCCAAAGAAGACTTACCAGAACCAGAAAGTCCAGTAATAACTACTAATTTATTACGAGGAATAACGACATCAATGTTTTTTAAATTGTGCAGTTTAGCTCCTTTTATGATAATATTTTCTTTTGGATTCACAGTTGAAATATCAGTCTTCATATACTCGAAAAAATAAGCTATAAAAGTACGATTTTCTATTAACTCTACATTATAACCTTAATGTAAATATCAAGGACTTTTCTTTTTACAAAACTTAAATTAAATATAGAATGTTTAGAAAATAAGGTGTCTATTTGTTGTTTTTTCGAAAATAGTCAAAAAAAAAAAACCTTCATTAAGAAGGGGGAGAAGTAGATTTATATTATTGTTTTTCTTGTTCTGAAATGATTATAAGGATCTTTCGAGTATTGTTTTTTAATCCTAATAAGTTTATTGTAGTTTTGGGCAAAATATGTTTTAGTAGGAATAGAACTATCCTTAAAGCTTATAAATGCGCCAGAGGTATTTGGGATATCAAAATCTCTACATACTTCAATCCAGTCCAGCGCTCTATTGGTGTAATCATATAAAGTATTGTCTTGGAAGTTTTTTATTTTTTCTTCAATATACTTTTTAATTGCTGGATCCATATTTGTATCTAAGGCCTCCCACCAGCATTGGTATTGTATGGTATATTGTTTGTCATTGTAGGGAAAAGCACTATTGGTCTCAGGATGTTTTTTGTAAAATTCACCTGTAATAGCTCCTAAGGTAATATAAGATGTAATAGTATTTTTTCTGTTATGCTCATTTAATAGAGGAGAGCACAGGCTTTCAATTAGTTTTTGATGTCCCTCTTCTCCTAAACCTTTTTTATCAACAAGTCTTGAAGTTATTTTATGTGGTGCAGGTAGATCTAAATCTGGTTGTAACGGTGTACCCATTAATAACTTAGGAGGGAGCATGGATAATTTAATTTCATTAAAAGACTCCCTATCCCATGAACTCATAAGGTGGTCACCATAGTTGCTTTTATGTTCAAAATCTGCACCTGTGGCAGGTTCAATAGTTAACATAGTATCTGTAACGGCAAGTACATCTTTAAAGGTATCTTTTATAAACTCTCTCAAGCTTATTTCATCTCCTTCCCAATACCCATTAAACTGACAATTAAGATAGATAGTTTTATAAGGAATAGGAATGTTTTCATCCCACGACCTTGCACTCACTTTTAAGTTAGTTCCAATAAGTTGGGGTGAGTTGTTAGGTTGAATAATTTCCTCCCATTTTTGTAGTACTTCAAGAGTAGGAACATTTTCTTCAACTTTATCTGGATTTAAATCGGAATACGGATTCCAAACGACGTTGAAGCGATGTAATATTTTAGGTAGCTCAAAAGTTTTAATTCTAAGCTCGGTTACAATTCCGTAACTCATGCCACCACCACCTCTTAATGCCCAAAGTAAATCAGGAATCTTACCATTTTTTTCATTGAGCTCTGCAAATTCTCCATTTCCTAACAAAACGGTAGCGCCGACTAAACGTTCACAGCACATGCCATATTTACGAGTCCATGGTCCCCAGCCACCACCCATGGTGAAGCCAGCAATACCCACAGTAGCACAAGTACCATGAGGAATCATTACATCTTGGTCAGCGAGTTTTGAAGTTAGGTCTTTAAAACGAATACCTGGACGAATATGTGCAATTTTTTCTCCGTCAATTTTTTCAATATAAACTTTTTCATTATCGTGTTCGGGATAGTTCATTTTAGAAACATCGATTAACACAATATTAGTTCCAGTACATTCGCCTTCGTGATCATGACCTCCAGCTCTGACTTTGAAAGGGAGCTTGTTGTTCTTTGCAGCTTTGAATGTATTTTGTACATCTTCAGGGCTTTCGCAATAAACAATCACAAAGGGATTGAATTGCAGTCTTCTATTGAAAATATGGCTGTTTTTATAATGTTCGTAAACATTATCTAGATTTCCCCAGTTTGTAGATACTGTTACATTTGAAGGTAACGACTTTTGGATTTCTTTTAAAAAGTTGTCAATGTTTTCTCTAAGTAGCGTATTAATTTCTTCTTGAATATTAGTTTTCATAGATATGGTAGTTTAAGGATTAAAACTCAAAAATAATTAGCACCTATGTGTATTTAAAAAAGAGTTCTTTAAATGATTAAATAGTTGATTTAAGTAATTGAAAAAGGGTATAAGCGGAAAATGAGTTTGTTTAAATAAGGAAGAGCTTCTACCAAAAATAAATTCAATTAAGTGTTTTTACTGTTACAAAAACAGTTGTAATTTTTACAACTGTTTAATATAAAGTTTTAAAAGAGTTTATTTATCCACTAGTACAGCTGTCATAGCAAATGGATCAACAGTTTTTGTGAAATTTTCGTTTAGACATCCGTATAGTTCATGGTTTATAAATTCATGTTTATCGTTTTCAGAAACCACAATAAGTTTAGAAACGGCACTAGGAAAATCATTCATTTTATTCAAATCCATATAAATTTCTCCCATGGTTCTTGCATTACAAAAATAGTAGGTAAGATCATTGTGAGAGGCAACACTTGTCCATAAAGTTTGGGCTATATTAGGAAATTGAAGATTGTCAGATTTGAAGTTAACAGGCACAGATGCATTCATAACAACTGATTTAGATTGAGTTAAAGAATCATAATTACTAGTAGAGTTGTATAAATGATTTAGATAATACGAAGCTCTGGCAAACCTATCAGAAGGAAAAGGACCACCAGGAAGTGTATTACTAGGAAAGTTATTTTTATCATTCCATTGCCAACGCCAAAATTGATTTAGTTCAATTTGTTTGGCATAAGAAGGTTCGTTAGTCATTACTCTAAATTCAGGATTTTCGTAAATGATGTAATTTCCATGATGAACTTCAATAATGGCAGACTTACCATGAAGGTCAGAAACAGCAAGATGCAAAGAAGCTTTTTTATTAGAACCAGGAACTTCTCCTCCAATTAACTGAATTTGAGTTTCAGCTTCTTTGTTAAACTTAGCAATTACTTCAGAAACTGAACAACAGGTATCCAGTACAAATTGAACCCATCTTAAAACATCTAAATTTTTACAAGAGCTTCCATCTTCTCTGTAATAAGAAGCACCACTATCGTATAATAAATTGGCTACAAGCCCTTGAGAGTTGATACCGTCAGATGCGCCAAAAGGAGCTTCGGTACCCACCATTGTTACGATGCTACTGTATTGCGCTTCCCATAACAGTGAATGTTCATCTTGTATTGCAGTTCCGCACTTAATCATTTCGTCGTCTGGAGTTACTCTAAAAGCAAATATGGTCGTTGGCATTTGCTCTGCCCAATCCATATTTCTAGCAGTAGTTAAGAAGTTATTATCTTTATTGAAATTGTTAAATATTCTGGTACACATGGTTGTCGTTTTTTTAGGTTAGAAATAATTGTAGAACACCACTAGAAGTATATTTAGTGGTGTTACTACGTAGGGTCTATCCAATATTGTTTATGATGAAAAACTGTCTTGCTGAACATGCTCCAAGTAGGTTTCCACAGAAATAACCGATAGCGTATTGATCTCCTTCTACTAAGCTATCAGTAGTGATAATAGTGGTAGCTAAACTAGAAGAGTCTATTACTCTTGTTCCTTTAATTTGCTCATCAACAGGATTGTTCTTAAATAAAAATATACTATCCCTGTTATTTTGTGGGTTTACTCCGGGCAATGCGTTAGATTGTACTTCAATTTCAAACCCTTGATTCGTTGCGTTAATGCTTAATACTTGTAAAGACTCGTAAAAAGTAGCTCCTTGTTTTCCTGAGATCAGTTTACTAAAACTACATAATGTTTTTTTAGTGTTTGCAGGTGTACTTACAGAAAGCCCAATAATAAATTGACCCGACATGAAGTTAAATTTATTACTAGTAATTTTAACGTTACCATTGCTTAAAGATGATGGTTCTATCTTAAAAGTTTCCTCAGGGGTTTTGTTTATAGGAGAGTCTAAGCCAGTATAAATAGCAATAGTGTATGAAAAAGCTTTTCTAGTATTTAAAGTACATGTAATAGCTGTGTTGTACTTAATGTTTAAAGATCTTGGGTTTTCTGGATCTGTTTGTATCGTGATAATTTTAGAAAATTGGTCGTCAGTTACATTAAATAATACTTCGGAAGAAGAACTCAATTTTAAAGTTTCATTTTGATTGGTTAATAAAGTTTCCATTTTAATTTGGTTTAATAGAATGCCTACTCATATGGCTTTTCGGGGTGACGCCTCGTTTTTATAGTAGTCTCTGAACTCTACTTGAGTATTGTAGAAAACACCTGATAGCGCTATTTTTTGTTTTCTGATGTGAAATTACTTTCAAATCAGTTACATTTTGAGATAGATGTTACGAAACCGAGATTTTATGTAGTGAATAGAGAATAGATAGGTATAGAAAGATGTAGAAAAGGGCATCTTCACAAGCTTTAAAACTACGTAAAAGCCACCATTTTTGATATAAAAATGGTGGCTTTTCAAAACTACTCGAAACCTTTTTTGTTTATTATGAGTACTATTGATGCAAAACTATTCTAAGCATCAAATCATTACTTGCTACATCTACCTTTCATTTACAAAATAACTAACTGTATGTTTTATATAGAACAAGGTCTGTCCATTCTGCTATTCCAACTAAGCTAACAGGTTTATTTTTGGGTTTTCTATATAAAAGAATAGTCTGAGAAAATACCCAAGGAACAAATGTACGATCATCATCGGCAGCACCAATGTGTATGGTTTGGGTCCTTTGTTCTATTCGAGATGTTGACTTTTCAAATACATCTCGTTGAGAAAATTGACTTTCGAGCTGGTTTTTAATTTCCATTCCAACTTTTTTATTGGCATAACTACCCGTCAGAGTTTCTTTGATACTTTGATTTTTTTCAAGGGTATACTTTATTGAACATCCCACTTCAATGGAGCTGACTTTTGTGACGTCTACTCCCTTAGGGATTGATTGATATTCGCGAGCATTTGAATTAATTGAGTATGCTGCTACTGCAAAATATTCCTCGATTAATTCGTTTTGTGAATAATGAGAATGATAAATTGGGTCACTAATACCACTCCATTCAGTTTTAGGGATATTCATGGTCTCGCTTCGTGCAACAAAACGTTGTTTAGGAGGGTATTCTACCGTCTTAGGGATGTACTGATTTGGGTCAAAAGGCTCTTGTACTGAGAGTTTTTGCAATACATCCCAATTATTCATCAAATCATTATTGTTGATTTCTTGCATCAGACAATTTTCATATTCTTCATCTCTAATTTCGACAAAGTTGTTTTGATCACTTGCAACGATTTTATCACCAATCATTGATATTGTAATTGATCGAGAAAATGAATGTCCTTTTTTAGGTATTTTTTCCCATCCTTCTTGATCTAACAATGCACTTACTGTGAGCTCTGACTCATTGTTCGACGAGTAAGGAACATTAACTCGTAAATGTATAGTTCCATAAGATTTCTCACCACTTGGAGCCTCATCTATCCATGTACACTCTGCTTCATAACCTGTCCATGTGCCATCTGATGCACGAACACCGAAAACTTGAATATTTTGACCAGCAGGAATCGTAACAGGTTTTTTGTTGTCTTTTCCATCTGTATACCAACGACCAACGAATAATTCTTTCTGCTTAACTTTAAAATCTCGATCTGTTGTATTGTTAATGAATAAACTAAACACCCATGAGTGTCCGTTTGCTACGTTTTTATTTACCTCTGATTCTAAATTTTCAGATATTAAAGTAGACATAATTTTATATTTTTAATTTCCTTACTCATAAGGCTTTTCGGGGTGACGCCTCGTTTTTATAGTAGTCTCTGAACTCTACTTGAGTATTGTAGAAAACATTTGATAGCGCTATTTTTTGTTATCTGATATAAAACTACTTGTTAAAAGGCTTGTAAGTAAGGTAAATGTTATGGTAGAGTAATTTTATGTAGTGAATAGAGAATAAAAAGGGATAGAAAGAAGTAGAAAAGAGTATTATGTGTTTTTAGAAACAGTAAGAATGGTGGTTATTTTAAAATGGAAAAATTATTGATAAGGTCTTTGTATTTATCACTGTAATATACAAGATGTTGGTTTTTTAGAAGTAAAGAGTTTTTTGAGGTAGTTATTTCTTCAATAGCCTCTGTGTTTACAATGTATTTTCGATGAACTTGTTTAAAAAGTTTATCATCAAGGTAGTGGTTAATCTTATTCAAAGATATTTGAATTACAAACTTTTCTTGTTCAGTAACAATGTTACAATACCTGTTTTCTACTTCAATATAAATAATGGTAGCAATATCTACTTTTTTTAAAACACCTCTTTTTTTAATGAATAAATACTGATTACTTATTACTGTATCTTGATCATTACTAGCGTAAACATTAGACTGATTGTAAAATTTTTCGATAGCCATTTCAATGCTGTAAAGTAGTTCTAATTCATTAAAAGGTTTTAGTAAAAAGCGAAAAGGCTTGGTGAGTTTGGCACGTTCAAAAATTTGTCGATCTTTAGAAGAGGTTAAAAATACAAAAGGCTTCAAAGAATTGGGGACTGTAGATATGGTTTCAGCAAAAGTAATTCCTTCAGGGTTTTCTCCTAAAAAAATATCAATAATTACTAAATCTACCGCTAATTTGTAAAATAGAGAAATAGCGTCTCTGTATGTATTAGCAACTCCTACTACATTAAATTCTTTTAGGGTTAACATAGTGTTTAATTCAGAAGCAATTTCTTGATCGTCTTCAATAATTAAAATGTTTATTTTCTCCATTTATTATGGTTTTTTAAAACGTAACAATACTTGAGTTCCTTTACCTTCAGTACTTTTAATAGTGAATGTAGCGTTATTTTTTTGAGCTAATGTTTTGCATAATTGTATACCTAACCCAGTGCCAATTTCTTGTTGATTCTTTTTTTTGTTTAGTAAAGAAGTTTCTTTGAGGAGGTTATTTACTATTGTTTTATTCATTCCAATACCATTATCTTTAAGAGTAAATTGAATAAGATCATCCACGTCTTTTGAGTGTACTGATATTATTCCGTTATTATGAGAAAATTTAACAGCATTGTCTAATAAATTTCTAATGATTATTTTTAGAGAATCAATGTCAGCAAAAATAAAAGTAGCTGTAGGAATTTGATTTTGAAATGAGATATTTTTACTTTTAAAAAGAGGAATGAAATTATATTCTACTTGTTTTATAATAGAATGTAAGTCGACAGATTCTTGATGAAAATACAATTGCTTTGTTTGTAATGTAGCCCAGTTTAGCAAGTTTTCAAGAAGGTTGTAAGTAGTATTAGCGGTAGTGATATTAGAAAGAACAATATTGCTTAAAAGAGAATCTTTTAAAGGATCGATTTTTTTTAAAAGATTGATATTGGTTCTTTTTATTAAATCTACAGAAGAGCGTAAGTCATGACTCACAATAGAAAACAATTTGTCTTTTGTCTTATTTAAAAGATTTAATTCTTCTTTTTGACGTGTAATTATTTGATGGTTTTTGTTTTTTTGGATATAAAAGTAAACGCTGATAATTAGTAGAAAAAGTAGAAGAAAAGATGAAATTAATAAGTTGTTTCTCTGACTCTCTTTTAATTTATTTTGAGAAGCCAATAAGTCAATTTCTTTTTGCTTTTGACTAATAGCTAGCTTTTTTTCAAACTGAGCAACCGACCATATTTTTTGTTGATTGGTAAGTGAATCTTTCCACTTTTCGAATTCTTTTCTGTATGCTAAAGACTTGGCAAAGTTCTTTCGGTTTTCTTCAACTACAGACATATTTAAAGCAGCTTTCCTTTTTATCTCAAAATCAGAAACTTTATTTGATAATTCATAAGCTTTTTCAAAATATGGTATGGCTATATTGTCTTTGTATTGTGCGTAGTATACATTGGCAATATCCATATATGAACCTATTAGTAGAAGTGTATCTTGTTTCTTTTCTTGAAGTTGAATTGCTTTTAATAAATTAGTTGTTGCTTTTTTATAATTTTCAAGGTGAAAGTAAGCTATGCCAGTATCATGAATAACAGAACTTTTTTCATACGCACTAACAGCATCAGTAATGTTATTTAATTGCTCAAAATATAGGATAGCTTTTTTATAATTACGTTGTTCTAAGGAAATACCACCTAAGTTCCGTATTATTTTATGGTAAAAAGGGAAGTTAGTGTTTACTTTTTCATATTCTTTTAAACTTTCTGTATACAATTTTTTCTTCATAAAACTATATCCACGCATATAATGGATATAGTTATTGATATTTTGTTGTTTGTTAAATAATAAAGCTTTAGAAGAAAAAACAAGAACAGAATCCCATTCTTTTTTTAAAAAGAAATGAGAGGTTTTAGTAAAGTTGACTTCTTTTAATTTTAGTTTATTAATTTCTTTAAAAAAGAGAGAAAAAGGAACTTTGTTATTTTCTTGAGAAAATAGAGTACATAAAAAGAGCAACACAGTAAAGGTTAGAGCTTTACGATATTTCATTTATAAAATTTTTATAAGCGACGTTAATCTGTTGTTTGGACAGTAGTTTCTGTTCCTCTTGAAGTTTTTGGGTCTATATTCCAAATAAAGGTTTGAATAATTTTAATATCACTTAAACTAATGCGCTCAGGAAAATTTTCAGTGTTGTTTGTAGAAAACTCTACTGTGTAAGCTTTGTATTTATTTGGAGTAGCTTTGTCACTTAAAATTCTAGCTTGTTCTTCATTGCAAGATAAAAATAGTTGTAGTTTGGGATGCCCAAAATTGCTTATAGAAAAAAGTTGATTAACATTTATACAGGTCAATTTTGCTTTTGAGTCAATAAAGAACAAAACTTTAATAGAAATACTTGTTTTTGTAGCGTTAAACGTGGCCTCAACTACAGATGGTAAAGGTTGATTAAAATTATTTTCAAAAATAATGTTACCAGCTGGAACTATATTTTCTTCTTTTATTTCCAAAATTACTTCTCCTGGAGGATAAATAATTAATTCAGGTGAGTTTAAATTATGGTTCATAGTTTCGGGGGTGAAAAAAATTAAACTTTAATAAAGTGTCAAAAAATATAAATATAAATAAAGTTTAAACAATTTGTAGGTTAAAATAGTAGAAATCTTGTTGAATTTTTTTTATACTATTGAAGTGTAATTTGTGAGTAATGATAAATTTTTAATTAAAATTTTAAGATAATATTTGTATTTGTGTTTAAAAAATTTAATATTTGTAACTCATTATTAATCAGTAAATAATAGCCTATAGCAAGATAATTACTTTTATAACTTAATATCCCCTAACCAAAAGAGAACTAATAAGTTGCTCTTTTAAAAAAGTAATTATTATGCAAAACATAGTAGATGACAGTGTTTTAGTAAAAAACTACATTAATGGTAACGAGTACGCCATAGAATTATTGATTAAACGCCACCAGCAAAGACTTTATAGCTTTATTTATAGTAAAGTACAAAATAGAGATACCACAGAAGATATTTTTCAAGACACCTTTATAAAGGTTATACGAACGCTGAAAAAAGGAAATTATAATGAAGAAGGTAAATTTTTACCATGGGTTATGCGTATTGCTCATAATTTAATTATTGACTTTTTTAGAAAGAACAATCGTATGCCTACATTTAATAATACAGATGAGTTTGATATTTTCTCTGTGTTAAGTGATGGAACCTTGAATGCAGAAGGAAAAATAATAAAAGAACAAATTTTAAACGATGTTAAAGAGTTAGTTGAAGAATTACCTGAAGAACAAAAAGAAGTTTTAAAAATGCGTATTTATAATGATATGAGTTTTAATGAAATATCTGAAAATACAGGCGTGAGTATAAATACAGCTTTAGGTAGAATGCGTTATGCTTTAATTAATTTGAGAAAAATAATTGAAAAAAATAAAATTATTTTGGTCAGTTAAACAATATTTGAAAAAATGCATCGTTAAATCATTGATTATAAGTAATAATAAGGGATTATATATGATGCAAATTTACTCTAAGAAGTCTCCTGACTTTAAAATGCAACCTAAACAAGAAACAATTCAATATTTGATTAATTTTTCTAAATCGCTAACAGTAGTTAAAACAAAATCAAACTATCTCATTGAATTGAATTTGAATTAAGAGTGGAAAAAGCTTCAACAAGGTTGGGGCTTTTTTTATGCTTTCTTTTTATTATAATCGTCTATTACCGATTTTCTTCCAACAGTTTTAGTAATAATATCATTTTCTAACTTCCAACCTCGAGCAGGAGAGTACTCACGTCCGTAATAAATAATCTGTAAGTGCAGTTTGTTCCATAATTCTTTAGGAAATAAACGTTTTGCATCTTTTTCAGTTTGAGCCACATTTTTTCCGTTAGATAAATTCCAACGATATAGCAATCTATGAATATGGGTGTCTACTGGAAATGCAGGGATATTAAAAGCTTGAGACATCACCACACTAGCCGTTTTATGTCCAACAGCAGGAAGCTCTTCTAAGGCGTCCATATCAACAGGAACTTCACCATTGTGTTTTTCAATTAAGATTTTTGATAAACCATAAATTCCTTTCGATTTCATAGGAGACAAGCCTACGGGTTTGATAATTTCTCTTATTTCCTCTACGGTAAGTTTTACCATATCGTACGGATTGTCAGCTTTTTCAAATAATAAAGGTGTAATGGTATTTACTCGGGCATCAGTGCTTTGTGCAGACATCAATACAGCAATCAACAAAGTATAAGGATCTTTGTGGTCTAAAGGGATGGGAGTTTCAGGATACAATTCTTCTAAAGTATCTATAACAAACTGAACTTTTTCTGCTTTCGTCATTGCTTTATAAAATTTGAAAAAATCAAAGGTACAAAGAAGCTTTGTATGTTTTATGGATAATCAAAATCAACTTTGTAACTTTGACCTAATAACTTATGAAACATAATAATATGACAACACTAACAATAGGAGATAAGGCACCAAGTTTTGAATCGGTAGACGAAAAAGGAAATGTAGTAAAGCTTTCTGATTATGCAGGAAAAAAACTAGTATTGTTCTTTTACCCAAAAGCTAGCACACCTGGTTGTACAGCTGAAGCTTGTGATTTACGTGATAATTATAAAACATTTTTAGCAAAAGGCTACGACGTTTTAGGGGTGAGTGCCGATTCTGCAAAACGCCAGCAAAACTTTATTAATAAAAATGAATTACCTTTTCCTTTATTAGCAGATGAAAGTAAAGATGTAATCAATGCTTTTGGTGTTTGGGGACCTAAAAAGTTTATGGGTAGAGAGTATGACGGAATTCACCGTACTACTTTTGTAATTGATGAGAATGGAGTGATAGAAGATGTAATTACGAAAGTAAAAACGAAAGAACACGCAAATCAGATATTAAAGTAATAGTATTAGAATAGCTAATAAAAGAAAAAAGTCGAGTGTTTACTCGACTTTTATTTTTTGTAATTTCAGCTCTTTTAAAGAGGCTGTTTTAAGTTCTTCCTGTAATTCCTTACTCGTTTTAGAGCTACCATCATGACTCCATCCCGGGGGCATAAACACATATTTTAATCGTGTTGTTAATGGCAAATTCTTTTTTCGTGTAAAAAAGTCTTTAAAAATTTCTTTCCACTCATGGAAAATAATATTAATAGGGCCTTTGTCTTCTAAAGGTTTGGTTAAACCATAACGTAACTTTTCATATTGCATTTCATCTTCTTCAGCTTGAAAAGTTCCAAAAATACGATCCCAAATAATCAACACCATTCCCATATTTTTATCTAAATATTTAGTATTCGAAGCATGGTGAACTCTATGGTGTGAAGGAGTAACAAAAATATATCCCCACCATCCTAATTTACTTTTAATAAAATTGGTATGGCATAAGGTTCCGTAGTTCTGGTTCATGGCGTATGCAAACATAATATGCAACGGCATAACACCTAGAAAAGCTAAGGGTAAAAAGAACATATACCTAAATAAAGGTTGTAAAACTGGAGATCTAAAACCAGTAGAAATATTATAAAATTCAGAGTTGTGATGTGTTACGTGTACAGCCCAGAAAAATCTTGAATGATGATCTACATAATGGTGAATATAATACAAAAAATCTTGACCAATAAAGGCTAATAACCAATACGCCCACGACATATTACCTTCCCAATCAATAATTCTGTATTGATAACAAAAGCCCATAATAGCAAATGAAGTAACCTTCATTAGTAAATCTAAGCCAAAGTTAATTAAGGCAAAGTATACGTTAGTGGCAGTATCTTTAAACTCATAGTTTTTAGCTTTAGCTCGATAGCTAAAGAACATTTCGAGTAAAATTACTGAAATGAAAAAAGGAGCACTCCAGTAGTAAAGTATGTCTTGATTAAATATGTTGCTCATGCTATTTTTTTAGTTGCAAAAATATTTAATTTTACTCTAATTTAATTGTTAAAGTTTAGAGTCTTTCCTCTATCCAGCTTTTAAAGCTATAAAAGTTTTGAGGAGCAACACCGTGTCCAACAGGATATTCAGAATAATCATAATTCAACTCAAAGCCTTTCAATAAAATAGGGGCTTTACGTGCCCAATCTATAGGAAGAACTTGATCTACGGTTCCGTGAGAGATATAATAATCTGTTGTAATAGAGTTGTCTATTTCAGCAGGCAATAATTCTTCGTTAATATAACCACTTAAGGCTACTACGTGTTTTGCCTTGTTCGGGTATTTAAAACTTAACGCATAACTTAAAATAGCTCCTTGACTAAATCCTAATAAAAATGTTTTATCAGGATTGGTATTGTACTTTTCTTTGATTTCATCTATAAAAGAAGCAATTTTATCAACCGATTCTGCTGCTTGTGTTAAATCAGAAAACTTACCGTTAACTGAATCAAAATTTATAGCATACCAAGCATAACCACCATAGCCCATATCATGAGGAGCTCTAGCACTTACAATTAATAAATCGTCTGGTAATTCTTCTGCAAATGAAAATAAATCTTGTTCGTTGCTACCATATCCGTGTAATAAAATTAATAATGGAGGGTTAGCATTCGAGGTTTTAGGTTCTCTTACAATATATTGTAAACTCATGTGTTAAATTCCTTTAAATAGGTTTTGAAATTGCTCACCAACAACTGGTACAAGCTTTTTTTCTCCCTTTAAAACAGCTAAAAGGCTAATTAACCAAAGCACAAATAGTAGTACACCAACAATCCAACCAGCATTACTACCTAAATATTTATAAACAACCCAGCCGTTTAAAAGCTGAAGAACATTTAAACCAAGCATTTGCCTAATGTAAAAACTAGCAAAAGCATTCTTTTTGTTCATGTTTAAAACAAAGGCAATAATAAGTCCTATAACTGTAAAATGACTAATGATTGCTTCGGTTTTTCCTTCGTTTACTGTTAGATTTTCCATAATTCTATGAGTTTAAAATTAGTTGACTATTATTGTAAATACCGTATACTTTTCCTTCTAGCTTTTTCCCTAGAAAGATACTGTTTTTCGAGGTAGAAACAATATTTTCCTTAGAGAAAGTATACGCTCCATCAGGATTAAAAATAGACAAACTAGCTTTTTCATCTTCTTTTATGGAGGTCGATTCGATATTAAAACGTTTTCTAGGATTGTTAGATAAACAGTTAGTAATAGTTTCTAAATCTAATACAGTATTCAAGGCTCCAAAAGCACTTTCTAAACCAATAGTTCCGTCTTTTGCAGTAGAAAACTCTACTTTTTTATGTTCAATGTCAATTGGATTATGATCTGAAGTAATCATGTCTATAACTCCTTCTTTTACACCTTGTATTAAGGCTTTTTTATCTTCTTCCGTACGTAGGGGAGGGTTTACTTTTTTATTAGCTTCAAAGCCGTGTAATTCATCATCTGTCAGCACTAAATTATGTACCGCAACACTACAGGTTACATCTAAGCCTTTTTCTTTTGCTTCTTTAATAAGTTGAACAGACTTTGCCGTTGAGATAGTAGGAATGTGTAATTTCCCTCCTGTATATTCTAGCAGAAATAAATCGCGAGAAATTTGAATTTCTTCTGCAAGCGCAGGAATTCCTTTTAAGCCTAAAAGCGTACTGTTTTTTCCTTCGTTAGCAACACCTTCACCTGCAATTAAATTGTTTTTAGGAAAGCTTAGTACCAATCCGTCAAAATTTTGAGCATATAACAATGCTATCTTTAACAAATTATCATTGCTAACAGGGTTGTTATAATCGCCAAAAGCAATAGCACCCGATTGTTGCATGTCGTACATTTCAGACATTTCAACCCCCTTACTTTGCTGTGTTAAAGCTCCAATAGGATGAATGCTAGTTGCCGCTCCCTTTACTTTATTAATTAAAAACTCAATAGCCGATTTATTATCAACTATAGGGTGTGTGTTTGGATTGATAGCTACATGTGTAAATCCACTTTTAGCCGCTACTTGTACACCATGTTGCAAGGTTTCTCGCTCTTCATAACCAGGTTCTCCAAAAGAAACACTCGTATCAAACCAACCCGGAGATACATGAAGATTCTCAAGCGTTACAACAGTATAGTTTTCTTCACTAGCAATGTTGTTGTCAATTTTGGTAATAATACCGTCGGTAATTAAAATATCTTTAGTTTGTTGATGGTAAGGACTAGAAGCATCTATTATTGTTGCCGATTTAAGCAGCGTTGTCATGGTTTAAAGAATTTTAAAATCAAAATTTCTAAAAGCAAAGATACAATAGCTAAGCCCAAAAACCATTTCCAAAGCCATTGAATTTTGTTTTCATCATTAATATTTTCCAAGGTGTTTTTAACTGAAGTAGATATGGTCATACCATTAGCTTCAGAAAATACTAAAAAGTCTAAGACACTTTCATCTTTATTGTAATTAAAAGCAATATTTCTAAGCACATTATTTTGTTGTTGTATTTGATAAAAACCAGCAACTAAAGGTTGATCTTTAGTGGTAATACGTGTTTTGTTTTGAAAAGTTTGTTGCAAAGGAATAAAAGAACCTTTATTAGTAACAATACTTAAAACTTCATCTTTACCTAGTTGGGTATCAATATCAATAGTATTTTGTTTGTCTATGGTATAATACAATTCAGAAAGTTGTAAACTCTGTTTTCCGATGTTATAAAAAACAGGTACAATTAAAGGTGAGTTCGTAAAATTACTATTGTCTTTTAGTAGAGGAGCCGCTACCCAATACATGGAAGCATTTGGTAGATTAATCTGTTTGATAAACCCTTGTTTGTTTTCAAAAGAAACAATGTTACTAGCATTTTTAAACTCAGTATTAAAAGAGGTTTTTACAAACGGATATTGAAAGTTAGCAACTTTCTTTTCGAAAACATTTTTTAAAAGAGGATGATTATAATTAATTGAAGTAACCTTTAAGCTATCATTTTTTTTAGAAAGTAACTTTCCTGTATTTAGCTTCCTGAAAAAGTTGTTATAAGAAGAAAGTACTGATTCTTTATTTGGAATTATAACAAGATTTCCACCTTTTTTAGTGTAGCTTTCTAAACTATTCAAAAGGGTTGCTGGAATACTTTCCAACTCATTTAATACAATAAGATGTTGCTTGTCTATCAAATTATAGTTGGCATTTTGCAGCGTAGAAGAAGTAAAGTTAAACTCATCTTTGGTATAAATTCGTTGTAAGAAGTCATTCGATTTTCCAATAGCTAATACATTAATTTTTTCGTTAGCATTAATGGTAAAATAAAACGAATTATCAAACCCGTAGGTGTCGTTAAAATTCATAGCTACTTTACCTAAAAACACAGGTGCTTTTACAACAGAAAAAGTAACCTCTGTAGTCTTATTTCCTTCAATACTAAAGGTTTGTTTATTCAACAATTTGTCATTATTGTATATAGCAATAGGAATGTCATTTTTAGCATTTCCTTGATTTTTAACAACAATATGTACGTTGAAATTAGATCCTCCATTGTCATCTACAAAAACACTATCAATAGAAATGTTGTTTTTTTGTTCAGGAACCAATTTTACAAAAGAAGTATTTTTAGGAGCGTTGTCAATTTCCTCTTTTTTAATGTTTTGAAAATCAGAGATTACAATGTTTTTGGTAGGAGAAGTAACAGACTTATGCTCACTAGTCATTTTTAGAAAAACATCAGCAAGGTTTCTGTTTTTTGCCGTATTGGTTGTTTTTAACAACTCTTCTTTTAGTTCAGAAGCTGTTTTATTTGTGTAAAAATGATCGTTTGTAAGTAAAGAATACTTAGTGTTTTCTGTTGTGTTTTCAATAATTTCTTGGGTAGCAATTTGCAGTAAATTACCTTTTTCTCCAATAGCGTTAGTACTTAAAGAGTTATCAAGATACATAAAGAAATGTTGTTCTTCATTTGCTTTGTGGTTGCTAAAATATGGTTGAGCAAATGCAAAAATAAGAGCAGCGAGCAGCAGTAAACGAGTGGCTAAAATCAGCCATTTTTTTATACGAGAACTTTTACGTGTTTGCAATACCAACTTTTGTAAAAAAGCTACATTGGTAAACGGAACTTTTACAAATCGCTGTAGTTGGAACAGGTGTACCAAAATAGGAATGAGTAAAAAAGCTAAGAAATATAAAATCTCAGGATGTTTAAACTGCATAATTGTAATTTACTAACTGTAAAAATACCTAAATAGATGGTTTAAAAAAGAATGTAGTTAAAAATCTGTTAGAAGTGTGGTAAGTTTTCGACAAAGGATTAAATTTTCCTATTTTTGGACTATGACTACAAAAGAGAGTGAGTGTAACATTCCGGAAGAAATTAATTACAAAAAGCACTGGAATGCAGCCTATGTAAAAAATCCAACTGAAAAACTAGGCTGGTTCGAAGAAAGTTCGAAAGAAACTATTCAATTACTAAAAGAATCCAACGTATCTAAAGACGCTACAATCTTAAATGTTGGTGTTGGTTCATCTATGTTAATTGATGCATTAGTAGCTGATGGATATTCAGGTTTAATAGCAAATGATTTATCTGAAAAAGCTTTAATCGATATACAAAATCGATTAGGAAAAGATGCCTCAAAAGTTAATTTTATCGCTGATGATTTAGTAACTCCAACCAAGTTACATGAGCTTGATGAAGTTGATGTATGGAATGATAGGGCGGTACTACATTTCTTTTTAAAAGAAGAAGAACAAAACACCTATTTTAACCTGCTAAAGAAGCTTGTAAAAGTAAACGGATTCGTAATTATTGCTGTTTTTGCTTTAGACGGAGCAGAAAAATGTTGTGGACTGCAATTACAACGTTACAATGCGGAAATGCTACAAGAAAAATTAGGAAACGATTTTGTTTTAGTCAATAGTTTTAATCACACATTTGTAAATCCGTACGGAGGAGAACGTCCGTATGTTTATACCTTATTTCAAAGAGCCAATAAGTAATGAACGTAACCAATATCCCTTATAAAAACACAGGATTCTTTTCTAAAACAATGGAAGATTATTTAAAGGCTGATGAAAAGATGCAACCTTTTTATAACCGTTATCCGAGTTTACGAAACTTTGAAAAGCAACTAGCAGAAAAGAAAGCAACTCCTATTTCAAGCACTCAAAGGAAAAGATTGGTTGAAGTATTGAGAAAACAATACAAAGACATTGATTTGTCGTTCGACACGCAAAATAATATAGAAAGCTTACTAAAAGAGAATACGTTTACCATAACAACAGGACATCAGTTGAATTTGTTTACGGGACCGTTATACTTTTTATATAAGATTATATCAACTATAAACATGTGCGAGCATTTGTCAATGCAATTTCCTAATGAGAATTTTGTACCTGTATATTGGATGGCAACTGAAGACCATGATTTTGAGGAAATCAATTATTTTAATTTTAAAGGAAAAAAAGTACAGTGGAATTCTGATCAAACAGGACCAGTAGGGCGTTTTACAACCGAGGGGTTACAAGATGTTTTTGAAGTGTTTGCAGAACATTTGGGAAGTTCAAAAAATGCCATTCAAATAAAAGAACTCTTTGAAAAAGGATATTTACAGCACAAAACATTAGCAGGTGCAACAAGATATATAGCCGACAAACTTTTTGGAAAGTACGGTTTGGTAATTTTAGATGCTGACGAAAGAGAATTAAAAAGAGCACTAACACCGTATGTAGAATACGATTTGTTACACGAAACCTCTTATAAAGAAGTATCGAAAACAATTACAGCACTAGAACAATCATATAAAATACAAGTAAATCCGCGTGAGATAAACTTATTTTATATCACCGATAGGATTCGCGAACGTATTGTTCTTGAAAATGGAATATACAAAGTAAACAATACAGATATTTCTTGGACAAAGGATGAAATCTTAGACCATTTACATAGCGAACCAGAATGTTTTTCGCCAAACGTAATTATGCGTCCACTATACCAAGAGGTAATTTTACCGAACTTATGTTATATAGGTGGAGGAGGAGAGTTAGCCTACTGGTTAGAGTTAAAGGCATATTTTGATAAAGTAAATGTTCCGTTTCCTATTTTATTATTGAGAAACTCAGCTCAAATACTTTCAGAAAAGCAGTTAGGTAAGTTAGAAAAACTAAACGTTTCAGAAGAAGAACTATTTTTAAAACAAGAGGACTTACTCGCAAGAAAAGTGTTAGCTAACGGCGATACTAAGGTAGATTTTACCAAGCAAAAACAGTTTTTACAACAACAATTTGATGATTTACGTGAGCTAGCTCAACAAACCGATGTTTCTTTTGTAGGAGCTGTAAATGCTCAAGAAAGAAAGCAGGTGAAAGGATTAGAAAACCTTGAAAAAAGATGGTTACGAGCAGAAAAACGACGTCAAAAAGAAATGGTTGAAAGAATCGTAGCTTTGCAAAACGAATTATTACCTAATCAAAGTTTAGAAGAGCGTCAACGTAATTTTTCAGAATTTTATTTAGAGTATGGAGCAGACTTCATTACAATTCTAAAAGAAAACTTACATCCGTTACAACTAGAGTTTACCCTTATTACACTTTAATGAGCACAAAAAAAGGATTACATCCTAAAAACATACACAACCAAGGATACGATTTTACACTATTAGTAGAAAAGTATCCGAAACTTTCTGAATTTATCATTGAAAAGTTTGAGAAAGAGACTATTGATTTTTCTGATCCAATAGCCGTAAAAGAGTTTAATAAGGCTTTATTAGCAGCTCATTATAATATTAAACATTGGAATTTTTCTGATGAAAACTTATGTCCACCCATACCTGGAAGAGTAGATTATATTCACCATTTAGCTGATTTAGTTGCGGGTGAGGAAAACGTAACGGTGTTAGATATTGGTACAGGGGCAAGTTGTATTTATCCTTTGTTGGGAATTGCAGTATACGATTGGAATTTTGTAGCAACCGATATCGATTTAGATTCGTTAGATTATGCTCAGGACATTATAGATGACAATGATTTTACGGATAAGGTTGAATTAAGACAACAGTTTAAAGAAGAGCATATCTTAGAAGGAATTATAGAAGCAGGTGATGCATTTACGGTAACGATGTGCAATCCGCCATTTTATAAATCGGCAGAAGAGGCGAGAGGAGCCAACCGAAGAAAATCGAGAAACTTAGGGAATAATGCAGTACGTAATTTTGCAGGAAACTCTAATGAGTTATGGTATATAGGCGGAGAGAAAGCTTTTTTGCACACCTATTTATATGAGAGTTCTAAACATCCGAAAGTAAGTAAATGGTTTACGAGTTTGGTTTCTAAAAAAGAAAACGTAGAAAGCTTACAGAACTCAGGTAAGAAATTAGGAGTTAAAGAGTTTAAAGTAATTCCTATGCACCAAGGAAACAAAGTAACACGTATAGTGTGCTGGAGGTTTTTGTAGTCGGTAGCTGGTAGTCGTTAGTTTTTAGTTGAGGCGAAATTTTTTTAAAAAAGTCATAGCGAGGAGTAAGATAGCCACGTCGTTCATTTCGACTTCGCTCAATGAGCTTCTTCGCTATGACGTTTTATTATTCTTAAATACTTTTTACAAAGTCTAAGAATACTTTTTTATGAAGCGCTAAATCCATATTAGGAGAAAGTGCTACACGAGCAATATAATCTTTATCCCCTTCTTTGGTAGTTCCTTGTGTTGAGGTTGCAGGAATGGTCCAGTAACAACCTTTTAACTGTCCGTAGCTTACACAATACTTACTTTCATTTGGAATTTCAGTAATCATTAAATTGATAAGCTTTAAGTTTAAGGCTCTTTTATAGGCTTCTTTTTCTTCCGCAGTATTTCCTTTGGTAGGAAGGTCTAACGAAAATACCGATGGCGTAAATCCTTGTGCTGCTAGTTCTTCTGAAACAAAATTGATTTTAGCATCAGGTAACACTTCATGAATAAAGTTTACAAACTCACGCGTATTCTTATAAGCATCACTAATACGTTGTGTCATTGAAGGCATTTGTGTAGCTAATATTTCATATTGAAGCGGTGTAGCCTCGTTATCGCAAATATGTAAGTGCTTTTCTATTTTTTTGATTAACGCGTTGGTTGTTTTATTTCCAACACAGTATCCAGCAGTACATTTTCCACCACTAGGGAATTTTGATCCACTAGCAAACGAAATAGTTCTAATATTGGCTAACATGTCTGTATCTCCTAAAAAGTGGACATTCGGACAAAAAGTTTGGTCTAAAATAAAAACAGGATCAACCGCTGTTTCACCAGTAGGAGTCGTACGTTTTTTACTCAAAACATCTCTTAAATCGGTAAGATTAGGTACTTCTACTCTTGGATTGGTCGGAATTTCTGCAATGATATACGGAACCGCATCTTGTGCTGCAATGTTGGTTAACACGGTATCGATACTTTCTACCATGTCGTTGTCTCCATCAACAGGTAAATCAACAATGTCTACATTGTTTAAACAAGCAGCAACACGTCTCGCTTGGTCGTTTGTACCACCATAACAGTTTGGAGGCACTACAATTTTAATCGCTTTTCCTTGATGGTTTTCAAGAGCATCATCAATCAATCCCATTAAAATGGCGTATTGTATTGAAAGTCCACTTGATGCTACTAACGCTTTTGTACTGGTGTTGGTAATTTCATTGATGAGTTTTTCAACCTTTGCTTTGTTTTGTACTACGTCAGTTACTGTAACCTCATACGGTTCATCGATAAGGCTTTTTAATGCTTTTAACGAATTAGATGGAGTCATGGCAATGGTTTCTCTCCTTCTTACATGTTGAATGTCTGAAATGTAAGCATCGTTTTGTGCACCGTTGACCAATAATAAGCTTCCTAATTCTGGATGTGTGTTGATGTAAAAATCAACGTTTGGTACAATGGTAAAGTTGCCAATAGTTTCTTGCTCAACAATCAATACGGTGCTACCATCAAACTCAGGAATAGCCTCAATACTATCTACTTTTTTTAGCTCAAACTGATATCCGTATACGCTCTTAATTACCTCTGCATCAAAAAAGCTAGGGATTTCATTGGTGTACACTATTTGCGTGTTTTTATTTGCAAACAAATTCGCTCTTAACACAGCCAAAACAGGAACTGTTTGTGACGAAAAACTAATTACATTTGCTGCTTTAGTGTTGTATAGTTTGGCAATCGTCCACTCTAATACAGACGATAACGGATGCCCTAAACGAATATAATCGTATGCAGTTGGCAACTCGTTTAAAGATGAAGCAGTAGCATTGTTGTTGTTAAACAAATCTTCAAACTGTTCTAAAAACTGGGTTTTCGCTAGCTTTTCTACATAAATATCCAGACGGTGCGTGGTTAAGTTTAACCAATCTGCTGGCATATTTTCTACAACATTTTTTATATAAGTATGTACGTTTTTGTCTTGCATTATAGGTGTCTTTTAATAAGACTGCAAGATACGTTAATTAGATTTTTTTGGAAAGTCAGAAGAGGAGAGTTTTATTTAACTGTCGATTGGTGTAACATTGTGTAGTTTTAAAAATAATACGAATGTTATAGAGTATTTCGTATTGTCAATTGTACTCAATTTCCCTTTTAACAATACTCTTTACTGTGTTATTTTCGAAAATCTTTTTTTCAACCCAATTATTAAATCTGTCAAATTTATATTCATATTTACTTGTTGAAATTAACGAATCGTTTTGATTAAAATGTTTTGAACCGGTTAAAGTTTCACAATCATATTCGTACACAGTTTTACTGTTTAGTTTTTGGTTATTATACACTTTTGTTTCAATACTTTTAATTAATTCTTTTTTGTTAAAATAACTTGTTGAAATAGAGTTTATAATAGTGTCCGATGTGTTTAAACTAATTAGAAGAAGTGAGGTTGTAGTTTTTTCTTTTGTATTGTTGCTTCTATAATAGTATTTCTCAATTTGCTCGAATTTTTCATTTCTATTATCTAAACGGCTTATTGTTTGGTCTAAAAGGTTGTTATTGTATATGTAATTAACTTCAAGAGGTAAACTGTCAATAGACATTGTAACAATCTCTTTTTCCAATTTTCCTAAACGATTGTAGATATAATTGGTCTCCATTTTTTGCCCATCAGATGGAGTGTGTCGTGTTTGAGCTAATATTTTATTACTCTTGTTAAATCTTTTATTGGTGATGACAATAGTGTCAAGATTCTTATTGTTTGAGTCTTTGTTAGCTACATTAATTGCATACTCGGTTATTTTATAAGCGCTTCTGGTAAGTCCGTTTTGAAGTAATTTAGGCTTGTTGCAACAACCGACCAAGAAGATCGAAAAAAATAATATGAATTTGTTCATGTGGTTTTAATTATCCCCGAAGGTTTAAGGTACCTGTCGTTTTAATAAATAGATATCGCCTGATAGCGAAATTATCGTTTTAAACCTTAGAAATCAAACTAAAATTTAAGTAGTCTCCTCCGTATCCAGTTTATCTATTTCATAACTCATGTATTCCTTATACAGTTTCGCAATAGACTTGGTTTCTCCTAGTATGGTGAGTACATCATCTGTTAGTAAAACCGTAGAACCATTAGGGGTAAACGTTTTGTCGTTTCTTTCAACCAAAGCCACTAAAACATCTTTTGGTAACTGAATATCTTTTAGCTGTTTTCCAATCATGGTGTCTTGCGGAGTTCCTTCGAGTAGTTTGATGCTTACAAATCGCTCGTTTTGTAATAAAAACTCCTTAATTTCTCTATGGCTGTTCATTTTAAGCAAGGTTTTTACGATGTGCTCTCGTTCTAAAATATCAAGAAGTCTCGATAGCATACGTAATTGCTGTTTTGGGTTTTCATCAGAATTAATTAGAAAAGCACAGATTTGTATGGGCTTTTTAAACTCATAATCTTCAGAGGGAAGTGTTCCTTCAATAGGAGTTTTCGAAATTACAATCTTCATGGATGGATGCGAAACGCTTTTAAACTTGGCATGAAAAACCAAAATACCTGGTAAAGTGATGACAGATTCATCGGGTATCGACTGAAAAAACTTGTGGAGTACTCCTTCTTTGTTGAGGTCTAACTCTTGGCAAAAGTAATCAGATACCTTATTTAATATTTCATCAAAGTTAGTGGTATCCTTAATTATTTTTATTTTCGATGTAATTACGGTTTCATCAAAAGGATCGCCTTCACGAAGTCCTTTTTCTTTTAAAATGGTCATTAATTCGTTTTCCAACTCATCGTATTGGTGTCTTCCTAAAAGCGCAAACCAATGAAAGATTGCTCCTTCACGTTTAACCTTTCCTTTGGAATAAAAATGATACCAAAGTAAGCCAATAACAATAATGCCTGAGGTAAAAAGTATGGGCATCCATCCTAAATAAATAATAAGGATGAATGAAATAACAATTCCGATAACTTGCATAAACGGATATAATGGAGACAAATACCCAGGATCGTATGATTCTATTTTACTTTTTCTAAATACAATAACAGAGAAGTTAATAAAGATGAAAATCAATAATTGGAAGGTACTGGCAAGCTTTACAATACCTTCTTCTGATAGTACTAGAATGAATACTATAATTAACGCTGTGGTTAAAAATATAGCGACTACAGGACTTCCTTTTTTACCAATTCTAGCCAGAATAGCAGGAAATAGTTTATCGCGTCCCATAGCAAACGGATATCGCGAGGCAGATAATAGTCCTGCATTCCCTGTAGAGGCAAAAGCAGCCAGTGCTGCTACCGACATTAACAGTACTCCCACATTATCGGGTAACCATTTAAAAAGTTGTTCGGCGGCTGTAGCAGCTGGTGCCAATTCGTTAGCAAAGGCGGTAGGCTCAATAAGTGTAACCATAATAAAAACACCCAAACCATAAATTAATCCTGTAACGACTAAAGAAAGTATCATTCCTAAAGGAATGTTTCTTTCAGGGTTTTTAATTTCTTCTGCAACACTTACTATTTGAGTGAGTCCTAAATAGGAAACGAAAACAAAACCTATGGTAGTAAACATACCTCCAAATCCGTTTGAAAAGAAGGGGGTAAATTGTTTGTTAATAGATTCATCGGTGATAGTATCTGAGGTGAATATAGAAAAAAGACCATCTGCAATAAAACCAACCAAAATGACTAATAGGAATATGACAAATACCTTTTGAAAGGCGGAGGTTTTTTTAGCGCCTATTAAGTTTAATGCCATAAAAAAAAGAGTGGCTACAATAGCTACTACCTTGGTAGGAACTTCCCAAAATATAGCGGCATACGCACCAATACCAATAATAGCAAAGGCTGTTTTAAGCATTAAAGCGAAATACGTACCCAGTCCGCCAATGGTTCCCATGAGTGGACCTAAGCTTCTGTCTAAAAAAAAGTAAGCTCCACCTGATCGTGGTAAGGCTGTTGATATTTCAGCAATACTAAACATGGTGGGTAGTATTAATACACCGGCAAGTAAGTAGGCTAAAAAGACAGAAGGCCCTGTGTAATGTGAAGCGATTCCTGGTAGTAAAAAGAAACCAGAGCTAAACATGGCTCCAGTACTTATGGCAAAAACATCAAATAATCCTAAGTCTTTTTTTAGTTTGTTCCTCATGGCTTTTGTGTTTAAGGCTTATTAGTAGGTAGTTAGACCATGAGAAGATATGAAAAAAAATACACTTTTTAGGTGCTATTTGGTTAAGATAATGTTTGTAATGTGCTCTTTAAGAGTGTTTTTGCCAAAAAGGTTAGCTTTTGCTGATTGTTTTATAGGGTGAAAAAAAGTGTTGTTGTTGTCGGGGCGAGACTCCAAGCCTAATAAGGGTGATACTCCTTGTCTAAGGGGAATGACTCTCCCACGGTGGTGGGAGTTGTTTTTTATGGTTTATTGGCTACCGTGTAGAAAAATGTTAGTTAAGAAATGTAGTTTAATAATATGGGAGCCATTTTTCTGAGTAAGGGGAAATTGACTACTTATACTAAGGGTTGGTAGTGTGAAATGTGTTTATTCAACATACTTTTTGTATTCAGCAATTTTACTCTCTAATCTTTTATTTAAGTATTCATTCTTGTTATTTAGTGTTTCATTAATTACGATAGCTTCAGATAAATAGTGTTGAATTTTATCTTTTTTCCAATGTTTTGGTGGTTCTTGAAGGTTTGTAATTCTGTCTGCTAATTTTACCATTCCAACTTCTTTTTCAAGTTTGTTTATTCGGTTCAAGCTGTCTGTCATTTTCTCCTTTTTAGAGCTTATGTTTTTATTTTTAGTCAATGCTTGCACTCCATTAGCAACTTTTTCTCCAAATATGTTCAATAACTCCGAAAAGTCAGTATCAGTATCTTCTAGTGTATCGTGAAGTAGCGCTAATTGAACAGCATAATTCAAATCGAAATTGTTATTTGCATTATATGCTAAGATTATTTCCATAGCAACATTAGCAATATGTAGCAAATAGTTAGAATTTGTTCCAGGGACTTTTTGATCTTTATGCTTTTCTCCAGCAAATTTTATTGCTTTTTGATAGAGTTCTTGTGTCATTTGGGGTGTTTCCATTTAGAGAAGAGTTTTTTTTAGCATAGTATATTATTGTTCAAAAGGATAAAAAGTAGGCGAGAGTTAGTGAATTACTTATAATAATTACAGTAAGTGGCTCTATTTCGGATTGATAAATAATATTTTTCGGTTAAACTCTTCTTCAAACTTATACAAAAAATCTAGTTCTTTTCCATATTCATCGTATTTCTCCCAAGGGGTTAATTTCTTTTCTGAGTCAAGAAAGCTTTTGATTTTTGCTAACACTTCTTTACGAAGCTGTTTGGGTATGGTGTCTTCGAAATTTTCAATCCGATTGTTTTCTTCATAATTAATCAAAACATTGTAAAACTCTAATAGTTGATTTCGGAAGTTATTTTTTATAAATACTTCAACAGAAAATTCAAGATCAGATAATTCTTGTGGTATTACCATGTCAAATATTGGGGTTACAACTAAATATGGCTCTCCCCAAGAAAATTTCTTCTCTTCTAATGAGCATTTAGGGAGTGTATCGGTGTCTATTTTCATTTGTCTTGATTGAGTTGCTGTTTTGTTAGTTATATTGAGTAGATTCGAACCTGTTGTAATTGCGATTATATATTGTTAATCACTGGTTTTTAATTTTCAATTAAATGTTCAATATTCTGTCCAAAATAGAAATATGAAAGTCCGTTTCCATCTCCTCCTGTCGATTCAGAGTTTGCAATTGTTATTTTTAGTTTTTCAAATAAATAATTTCCTTGCTCAATTTCTTTAAAGTCATAACCTTTTAATTTCAGATGGTTTAAATAAATGTCAATATCTTTTCCAAACTCCATTTCTATATTGTCAATCAAAATTTTGATTCCCCAATGAACTTCCAAATCATAAAGTTTATTATCCTTGTCGAAACTCAAAAAGAAATAATTTTTCACACCATTAATATCCTCATAAATATCTCTTTTTTGGTCAATGTTGTGACTTGTGTCACCATCAAAGAATTGGGACACCTCAATGACTCTATCATCTTCTTTATAATGGGTTTTCAGTTTTTGTCTAACCGATTTTCTTTCGTCACTCCAATTAAAAATTTCAGAGTTTAGTTTAAACCCTTTGTCTGGTAATATTTCTAATGTCATTTTTGGTCAGCTTATGGTTAATAGTCTAGGTTATGAGTAGTTTTGTGGATCAGCACTTAACTATGCAAGTACACACCAAGCTAAAAAACCACTAATTTAAAGCTTATAAAAGTGTTTATACCTTAGAAATTTTATATATGACTTGGAAGCTTATACCCAAGTCTTGATTCAAACTCTTCAATTTCAATGTCAGTTACTTGGCTTTTAACTGGATTCCAAATTCTCCACTCTTCGTTTTCATTTTGATTTGGGTCGGCCATTTCTGTAACTATTTTGGTTGGCAGTTTATTTAATTGAACATCGGTAAGTTCTTTTAGGTATTTGTCAATTATTTGCTCCATCTTACTAATTATAGTTAAAGATATGGTTATAAGTTAGTCATGTTAAACTTTAATTTTAGGGACAAGTTGTCTAAATAAAGAAATGTGTAAGTAATGTTTTATATTACTTAGTTTAAAACAACCCAAAAAACTTTTTCTTTTTTACTGTATTTGGTCTATTTAAGTCCAAGACATCATTAACACCAAACTTATCAAATCCATCAAATAAGGCTTCCACACCTTTTTTTAGTTTAAGCTCTACTTCTTCGGTATATAGAGGAACTAAAGTGTAAAAATCTATTGATTTATTTTTAAGTTTTAAAGTATGGAATTCTTCTCCAAAAATTACTGAAGGTAATAAGGCCATCGTGTTCAGCTTTGTGTTTTCAGCAAAAGGCTCTGCTGGATGTCCATTAGGTATGGTGTGTCCATAGCTTAACCAAGTATTGTATTCATGCGGAAATCTGGCTAGAAATTTTAACGAACGTATAGGCCAATAATTATTTTCATCGTTAAAATCTTCTTCAGAAACTTTCCATTCTTTAGGTAAACAAATACTTAGTTCACAAAAGTCGCAGTCTTCAATACCCTCTGGTGTTTGCATGGGTTTATCACTCATTCCCGACGTAACAAAGGTATGAAAAGGTTTTTCTTCAGTTGGTTTTACCCAGTGAATATCAATGTGAACTTGATCAGAGATTATTTCGTGAAAAACTAGGTCGATTTTACCTACATGTTTCTCAATATGATTAGAAATTTCTTCAATTGAAGGCTCACCAGAAGCTATTTCAAAGTTTCTTTTATCTTCTTCATTATACTTATAAATTGGTGATCCTGATTCTGACTTTTCCATTTTTTTGATTATTAAAGCTTTTACTAGTTATATATACATAATAAAATCACTATTACATTCCTATAATGGTAGAGTAAGGAAAAGTTTTAGCAATTTTTCCTCCAAATATAAAAAAAAGTAAGATAAAAAAATGTGACTTTTTTATCGGGTCAACACACGAAGCCTAAGGAAAGTGATACCAAACAATAAAAAGATTACATATCGTATTGTGTAGAAAAATGTTTGTTAGTATGTTACATGTATAATTTTGGTTTTAAGAAGCAAGAGTATGTATAGTATTACACAAAGTGTTTTACTCATCTTCAAGTATGATAGTTGCAATTTGTGAGTTAATTTGATTGGGTCTAATAGTCCAGTTTAAAGCACCATTAGTCAACAAAATTACTGTGACATTTTGATTGGTTTTTTCGTTCCAGTAATGTCTGAAAGAGGATATACCAGCTCCTCCATGTCCAACCATTCTATAACCATCTTGAAGTCTGTAAGACTCCCAACCTAATCCAAAATAGCCATCTTTTCCATTTTTTAACTTTACAGGAGTCCAAACTCTTTCGAGTTGTTTTTTTGTGATTATTTTTTCTTTCTGAATGGCTTGAAACCATTTAACTAAATCATCTATTGAGATATTTAAACCAGCACCAGCATACATAGGAGAAGAATAATTTAGAGGAAACATTTCTAAACTTCCATTTCTTTTTTGGTAGCAAGTCACCCTATTAGGAATAACTTTTTTAAATCCACCGTACGTAGCTGAGCTTAAATTGAACTTATCGAAATATTCAGTTTGCATATAGGATTCAAAATCCTGATTAGCCAATTTTTCAATTATAGCACGAACTAGTAAAAAACCTGTTGCATTATATTTTGACTCCGTTCCTGGCTCAGAACTAAAGGGTTTATCTCTAAGAGCATCAATAACACTTTTTTCACTATCAGGAGCTAAATAGATTTGATAATCTATTTGGTCTGGAACACCAGAAGTATGAGATAGTAATTGTTTGAGAGTTAATTTTTTCCAAGATTCTGGTAAATCGTTTCTGTTTGGAAGAAAATCTTCTAAAGTTTCATTTACCTCTCGTTTATGAATGCTTACTAATTTATGAAGTGCAACCGAACTGAATAATTTGGATATTGAAGCAACAGGAAAAGACTTATCTATAGTCATAGGTACTTTAAGCTGCGCATGTGCTAAACCAAATGATTTTTTGTGTACTACTTTATTATCAATAAGGATTACATAGTTTAACCCAATAATATTTAGGCTATCTATGGTGTTTTCTAAATAAGCATCAGTTTTACGATAAACACTTTTATCATTTTTTTGAGCATAAGATTTACCTATCAAACAAGTAATTAGTAATAGTTGTAAAATTAGTTTCATTAGTTTTATTTTTTTCAATGACAGATGAGATTTGAAATTGTTACAGTTTGTAAAAAAATAATGATTACTTTTTATTTGTTCATTGTTCCAAGGGCTGCTACTTTTTTCAACCATTTACTTCTAAACTTTTCTTTTGAGAGTCTTATAGGACCAATAGTAGTAATTCGCACTTTTTTTACCCCTATATAGTTTAATGTTAGTTTTTTTATGGCATTATGACTCGGGCTTTTATAAAACCATTTATAGTACCAAGCAGGTTGATCTAAGGTGCAAATTATTCTGGCTGATTTTCCTGTAAAACATTTATCCCACCATAAAGAGTTTTCTCTTTTTTTAAAAGCAAAACCAGGGAGTAAAACCCGATCTAAAAAACCTTTCATAATTGCAGGTACTGAGCCCCACCAAATAGGATATACCAATACTAAGTGGTCAGCCCATTTTAGTTTTTCTTGTGCCTCTAATAAGTCAGGTTCAAGTTCTGTTCGTTTTCGATAGCCAAATTGAAGGTTGGGGTTAAAGTTTAATTCCCGGATGTTTATTTCCTGTATTTCAGCAGTCGATTTCTTAGCGCCTGTTTTATAAGCTTCAGAAAGGGCATAATTAAAACTTTCCTTATCTGGATGTCCGTTTATAATGACTATCTTCTTCATTTATCTTAAAAAATAGGTTTTAATGTTGCTTCAAATTGAGAACCTGTTAAGTTTTTTGTTTTAAAAAACTTATACAGTATAAAACAAGTAGGTATTGTTAAAAAGGCTGTGCAGATTATAAAAGTGCTAAGGCTACAAAATATGCCTAAAATTTGGGTGCTAGCTTCTCCTATATAGGAAGCGATATTGTTTTGCGGATTCTTAAAGTAGATATAAACCGATAAGGCATACTCATAAAACCGAATTGAAGTTTCGTAGATTAACCAAGCGGGGTAAAACCATTTTCTAATAGGTTCCCACCATTTTCCCCAGATTGACTTTAGTTGTTGTTTGTTGTTATCTTCCATTGTTATTGTATTTGTTAGCAAAATTGCTGTAAATGGAAGGCTTATCATTTGATATAAATCAAATTCGTTTTTTGGGGTTTCTTATCCTGCTCAACGTTTCCAGAGTTATTCCTAAATAAGAAGCAATATGTGTAAGTGGAATTCTGTTGGTTATAAAAGGGTAAATACTTAGTAGGTGTTTATACCTTTCTTCTGCTTTGTTGAATTGAATGGTGTATAAGCGCTCGCAAAGTCCCAACATGGTTTCAGTGACTATTTTACTAATTAAGCGTTCAAAATCGTGATGCTTTTGAGAAAGCTTATCAACCGTATCTTTTGAAAATTCCAAAACGGTTGAATCTTCAATAAATTCAACATAATGTGGACTCGGTTCGTTACTAAAAAAGCTAACGATGGAAGCCATAAACTGATTTTCGAAAGTAAACCAATCAGAAATATCTTTACCATCTTTTAAATAATATGCTCTTGAACATCCTTGTACAATAAAAAAGACTTTTTTAGAGAATTGCCCTTCTCGTACAACAATGTCCCCTTTTTTATATACACAAACTTTTGAACTGGTAATTAATTCTTGTTGACACTCAGTAGATAGCGGAGTGTAGGTTTCCTCAACCGTTTTAAAGACTTCTTTATAATTCATCCTCTCTCATTAGTAGCTTCAAACCTACTATTTTTTTACCAAGTTCAAAAGTTATGCGTGTTAAGATGCTGTGTTTTTAAGAAGGATTGGTAACACCATAATTTTTCATTAAAAAGTCTAAAGAAAATCCTAGTTTTAAATACATTTCTTTTGCCATTTCAGAGGCTTGTAGTGTAGCTAATGATAAATTCTGGTCAATGGCTTTGTTCAATGTGTGACGCATAATTTCGGTAGCAAAACCTTGTTTTCTCTTTTCAGGAATAATACCTAAACTGTGCAAGCCAGCAACAGTATTAGTAGTGTATAAAATTACGGTGCCTACAAGTTCTTGTTCAAAATAAACAAGATAGTAGGGAATGGTTTCTTTGGTTTTTAAAATGGTTGCTGTATTTATTTCGTAATTAAAGGCTTTAAAAAAGGCGTTGCTCCAAATGTCAGCTTCTTCTGTGTTTTCTACTCTTTTAAAGTCGATGTGTCTTTGCGTTTCGAACTTTTCGTTTAGCTCTAAACTCATTCCGTATTGTGTTGACTTTAACTGAATTTTAGCGTCAAGTTCCATATTATTTTCTTGATTGGGAAGTGTAAATAAAGAAAATGTAAAATGCTTATCTTCTCCTAACATTTGTTGTTGTACTTCTTTTAGTTGGTTTTCAGAAGGAGAGAGGTTGGTCCAAATTCTATTAGGCCATTGGGCATTTTCAATATAAGCGCTTTCAAAAGATGTTTCTTTATGATGTCCTCGATATGGAGCTACAGCAGTTTTCCATAAAGAAGTTAAATTGTGAATGTTTGATACTATTTTTTTCATTTTGAGTTGATTAAAAGAATACTAATTGCCATGAAAACAATTCCAATACACTTTTTGGTAGTTATAGGCTCAACAGGCAGGTTTAACCAACCAAATTTTCCTGCGAATAACGAAAAAATCAATTGACCGCATAGTCCAAAAGCAATCATTTTTGAAATTCCTAGCTTTGGTATGGTGTAAAAATAAAGAGAAATACCAATCATGCTAAAAAGTCCGCCAATAAACCATAAATACCAAGGTACTTGTTGTGCTGTAGTTAGTTGAATACTTTCTTCTTTGAATAGCAAGATGAATAAGCACCCAAAAACAGCGCTGGCTATAGAGGTGGCTATAACAGCAATAACAGGTTGCTTTACAATAGCACCTAATTGCGTGTTAAATCCTGCTTGAACAGCCAGAGATACTCCACCAATAAAGGCCAAAAAGTATAAAAAGAATATTTTCATACTGCAAAGATGGAAAGGAAATAACACCTTTTTCTTTACATATGTTGATTGCTATACATTTTTTTTAATGCTCTTACGTATTCGGCTTAATTGAGTAGGAGTGATGCCTAAATGAGAGGCTATATAGTGCAAAGGTATTCTATTTTCTATGTTGGGGTTAGCGTTTACAAAATCGAGATACCGTTCTTTAGCTTCTTTTAAAACAATGTCAATTTCTCGTTTTTCTTTATCAATCACCCAGTTCTTTTCAAGATAAGCGATGTAAAAGTTTTGCAAGTCTTGGTTTTCCTTAATAAGTTGTCTGTAGGTGTCATACGGAAAACTAATAATGGTTGAGTCTTCTATAACCTCTAGAGAAAACTGAGAAGGTGTGTTGGTAAGTGACGACACTACAGAACCTACAAAGCTCTCTGCTAAAAAGATGTTTTTATGATATACCGTACCGTTTTTATGTAAAAAACACGAAACTACAGCTCCTTTGTAAAGAACATGAACGTGTTTTGATACCTTACCAAAAGGCAATAAAGTAGTTCCTTTTTTTAAATCATGAATTTTTACAGCCGAAAACAAAGAAGAAATCGCCTCGTCACTTACCGTAGCATAACGATTAAAAACGCTTGTTAAAAAGGTTTTATATTCATTAGGTTGATTCATTATTCGTTTAGGTGTTTTTAATTTGAATAATCTGTGCCGCAATACTTACCGCTATTTCTTCTGGGGTTTCACTTTTTATAGAAAGCCCTATAGGTGCGTGAACGTTGTTTAATTCTTCTTGAGTAACTCCTTCATTTTGCAAAACTTCCCACATCGTTCGCAACTTTGCTTTGCTACCCAAAACGCCTAGAAATTGATAGTTGTTTCTTAGAAGCTTACTCAATACCAATTTGTCATCGGTATATGTATTAGTCATAATGGCTACATAGCTTGAAGAAGATTCTTCTATGTAGTTTTCAATATCGTTATAATCAATAACCTGTTTTTTATGAGCGGTTTGGTTATTTTCTAAGGTGTTGAGGTTTTCTCGATTGTCAAAAATCACCACATAGAAACCAAGTTTTACAAAGAGTTCAGAAACAGCAACTCCTACATGACCACCACCTACAATGTACAAGGTTTCTTTAAAGCCAATGTGTTCTTTAAAATACCAATCTTCTTTCGAGTTGATGGTATATTCAAACTGACTTTCTAGAACATCAGGAGTAAAATCAAATAGGGTAGGAGATAAATGTAAAGTTCCTTTTTTACCGTGTTGTAAAGAAGAAATAATGGTTGAGATTATTGAAATATGCTTAGCATCTAAGCAATGAAAGGCTACCGTTTGTTCACCAGAACAAATCATACCCGAACCATCTTTGATAGTTCCTTTATGAATTTGTTTTTTACTAAATGTTGGCGGATTCTCTTGTTGTACTAGTTGTTTGGCCTCTTCAACGAGTGCAAACTCCATCACACCACCACCTACAGAACCGAAAATAAAACCATCTTCAGCAATTAGCATTTTAAAGCCTTTTCGGCCTGGAGAACTACCAAGGTTTTCAATTACCGTTAGTAGGTATACCTTCTGTTTGTTTTGAAGTTTTGTATATAACTGTTGCCAGAATTTCATAAAAGCTTAGTTAAAAATGGTTTCGCTTAAGGCATAATAAATAGCCATTAGTGCAGAAAAAATAGCACTGGCTAAAAAACGCCAATCGAGTTTTACTTTATTTTGAATGATAAAATTAGCGATAAACGAAATAGGAATGTTCACTAAAAACGACCAACAAGCAACAATGAATAAGTTACTGGTTATTTGTTCAAAATTCCCGGAAAATAGCTTGATAAACAGCAAATGTCTAAAAATCCAAAGTGGATTAAAGTACGCAATGGCTAATAGGGTTTTTGCGAGTGTTTTTTTGAGTCCGCTATTGTTTGCTGTCTTTTTTTCTATCCAATTAAAATAATTAGGGATTTCAAAAGCATAAACAGTAGCACCAATAAGTACCATTCCGAGAAGTCTGTATATTGAAAACTCGTTTAGTAAAAGGGATGCAATGGTATCTCCGATGCTATAAATTAACGCACCCCTAAATATATTCTGTTTGGTGTATTGTAGTTTGATACCTATTTATTTTGAATTAAGTCACCTTTAATCGGTGAGTAATTGGTTTTTTCTTTGTTATTAACCAAAGCTTTGTCAAAGTAACACTTAACTCCGTCTGCACTGTTTATACTTTCAATATTTTGAATGTGAAAATGTAAGTGTGGGTAGTAAGATTTTCCAGAGTTACCAACCTGAGCAATAATTGTTCCTTTAGTAACAATGTCTCCTGTTTTCACTTTAATAGAGTTGTTTTTTAAATTACCAAAGAACAAAAACTCATTGTTGTTGGTTTTTAATATAATGGAATTTCCAGCTGCATAATAACGGTTAATATGACCTGGGTCATTATCTTTAATTCCATCAATAACGGAGATAATTTCACCATTTATGGGGGCTAAAACATTTTTGCCAAAAGAGTAATAGTTTTCGTTTTTATGTCTTTGTCCGTTATGAACTTTTTTGTTGTCATCAATTAAAACAAAATCAAAAGCTTTTTTTTGCGGATTAACATCATAATGATTGTTATCACTTTTAGCATCTCCTCCTTGTGCTACGTACCAAACTCCTTCATCGAAAGGTAAAGCTATCTTTGATATGTTTTTTTCTAAATAGGGGTTGTCTCTGTAAACAAAACCTCCTAGTTTGTTTAGGATTTGATTATCTGGATATAATTTAAAACGTTGGTTTCCTTTTTCAAAATTAACATTAAACCTCACAGAATTATTAGCAGTTTCAACATAAGAGAAACTAGTTATTTTTCCATAGGTAAAATTCATCTTGTTTAAAAGAGAATCCCATTTTTTTCTCGGGACATTCTTTTGAAACCTAGCGGCAAATCTGTTATATATTTTACGATACTGTTGTTTGTTATAGTTTTCTTGAAAATGAACCATAAACTCACCAGTTCTTATTTTTTTACTTTGCCCTAAGAGACTTAAACTAATTGTACTAATTGCTAGCACAAAGAATATTTTCTTATTCATAAACAGTATTAATTTTTCTATTTTTCATACAATCCCATCAACACTTTTTCGGGTGTAAAAGGAGCGTGGAATTTTAATTTATAATTAGGGTTGAAAGCTTTCACCGCTTGCTGAATGGCAAAATAAGCTCCAATTCCATACATTAATGGAGGCTCACCAACTGCTTTCGATTTTTTAATAGCCATTTGATTTCCTTCTGTTTTTAACGGAATGGTTTCTATTGTTTTGGGTGCCGAAAAAATATCAGGTACCTTGTAGGTAGACAACGCATTCGAGAGTAATCGTCCGTCATTATTATAGGCAATTTCTTCTAGAGTCATCCAACCAATTCCTTGTGCCAAAGCACCTTCAACTTGCCCTAAATCAATACCCATATTCATACTTTTACCAAAGTCGTGTACAATTTTTACACTATCAATTTCATAATTACCACGGATACAATCTACCGTAACTGTTGTGATGGCAGTACCGTACACATGGTAAGCAAACGGATGTCCTTTTTCTTTGGTTTTATCAAAGTGAATAATTGGAGTTGCATAATGGGCATTTTCAGAAAGTGCCACACGACGTAGCATCGCTTCAGCAATTAAAGCTTCCCAGGTTAGCTCTGATTTATGATCATTTGTAAAAATAAAATTCTCTTTGAAGGAGATGTTTTTTTCTTCGGAAGAAAGCATGTCAGCGGCAACTTTTGTTAGTCGTTCAACTAACGAATTACAAGCCATTTCAACTGCTTTTCCGTTGAGGTCGGCAGTAGAACTCGCAGCAGAAGGTGAGGTGTTGGCAACACGCGTAGTATTCGTCGTTTCCAGTTTAACCTTATCTGCCGAAATTCCTAAAACACTTTGTGCTACTTGCAACATTTTAGTGTTTACACTTTGCCCCATTTCTACGGCAGCTGTAGAGACGCCAACACTTCCATCTTGATAAATATGTATCAATGCACGTGCATGGTTCATTGGGGTATTGGTAAATGAAATACCAAAAGCAATAGGCATTAATGAAATACCTTTTTTGTATCGGTCATTTTTACTATTAAAATCTGCAACTTCTTGCTCTAATTTTTCAAGTTGATATTGTTCTTTTGCACTAAACCAAGAATTCTGTGCTTGCACTTCGGTAGCAATTTGTCCGTAAGAAAACTCATCATTTTCAGCTAATAGATTGGTTTCTTGTATTTCTCTTTTGTTGATGCCCATTTTATCAGCGGCATCGGCAATAGCACTTTCAATGACAAACATACCTTGCGGACCACCAAAACCACGAAAAGCGGTATTAGGGGGTAAGTTGGTTTTACAGCTATACACGGTAGTACTCACATTCGGAACGAAATAGCTGTTCGTTGCATGAAACAAAGTCCTTTCAGCAATAGCAGGTGATAAATCAGCGGCGGCACCAGAGTTTTGTAAGAACTCTGCTTCAAAAGCTTTTATTTTTAGGTCTTTGGTCAGACCAATTTTATAAAATGAGGAATAGGGATGGCGTTTTCCTGTCATGCGTAAATCGTCATGTCTATTCAGCATGTATTTTACTGGACGATTCAAATGTTGTACTGCCACAGCAGCCATCACTGCCCATGGAGTAGCTTGATCTTCTTTTCCTCCAAAACCACCACCTAAACGGATGACATCTACTTCAATTTTATGCATTGGGATACCCAACACTTTCGCCGCTGTTTTTTGTACAGCAGTAGGGCCTTGCGTAGAGGAAGTAATTTTTATATTTCCGTTTTCTTGAGGAACCGCATAACAACCTTGTGTTTCGAGGTACAAATGCTCTTGTCCGTTCGAAAAAGTTTCGCCTTCAAACACATAGTCACATTCGGTAAAAGCATTTTGGGTGTCTCCTAAGTTAAATGAACGAGGAGCATTGATAAAACTTCCTTTTTCTTTGGCTTCTTTAGCGGTTGTGATTACAGGAAGTTCTTTAATATCTATGGTAATTAAAGTTCTCGCTTTTTTAGCAATGGCTTCACTTTTTGCAACGATAAACGCAATCGGTTGTCCCCAAAAATGAACTTCATCTTCAGCCCATAAAGGTTCATCGGGAATAATACCACCAATTTGATTTTCTCCTAAAACATCTTTATAGGTAAATATTTTGATAACGCCTTCTAGCGCTTCTGCTTTTGAATAATCTACCAATTTGATTTTTCCATGTGCTTTTGGCGAGTCAAACACCAAGCCGAATAAGGTATCCTGTCTCAGCATTAAATCGTCAACAAATAACGATTCTCCTCTAACATGTGTAAAACTGTCTATGTTCTTCATCGTTTTCATTAGGCAATTAGTTTTTTAAGTTCTACTTGATTTGGGAATAGTTCTAAAAAGTGAGCAAAAAATAACTGTCTTGCCAATAATCGCTTATAGTCAGCAGTTCCACGAACATCGCTAATAGGCGAAATTTCTGATTGTAAAATAGTTTCGGCTTCTTTTATAGTTTCAGAATTGATTGTTTTTCCGATTAAAAAGGTATTGGTATTTGATAAATACTTTGGAATAGCGGCTACACCTCCTAAAGAAAAATGAGCATCTGTAATTATACTATTCTTTATAGAAATTCTTCCTGCCGAATTTACACTAGCAATGTCTAAATGTGTTCGTTTGCTCACTTTTTCAAAATTAAAAAAGTCTTCTGCCTGCGGAACTTTAAACTGTATTGATTGTAAGATTTCGCCTTCGTGTAAATCGTATGTTTTATAGTCTTGATGAAATTCTTGAAATGGAATTTGTCGCACATTCCCATCTTCTTTTTGAATGGTTACCATTGAGTTCAATGCTAAAAAGAAAATAGACATATCGCCAATAGGAGAGGCGTTTACAAAGTTACCACCGATGGTTCCCATGTTTCTAATTTGTTCAGAAGAAACAAGTTTTAAAAATTGTTTGAGTTTCGGGAAGAGAGTTTGCAATTGTTTACTTTCGGCTATTTCGGTAACCGTTGTATTAGCGCCTAATGTGCAAAAACCTTTGGTAAAAGAAATTTCTTTTAAAGCGTTTTTATCGGTTAATAAATGTACATCTTCTTCAGCCATTTTATCAGCATGTTGTACATATATATCGGTTCCGTTAGCTACTTTTATTCCTGTTTTTTCAAATATTTTTGGTTGTATTTGAGCTAGTTTTTCAGGGATAGTTTCAAAATAATTAGGAATAAACCCTTCTTTGATTAACCAGTCGATTTGATGGTTCTTATCTTTTTTTTGTAGTTTTTGTGCTATTTCAAAACCAGCTTTTTCAATCGATTTATACCCCGTACAACGACAAATGTTTCCGCTGATAGCATCGTTACAAGAAGTTGTTTGTTTACTGTCAAGAGCATAACCAGTCATAGAAACCACAAATCCCGGTGTGCAAAAACCACATTGCGTCGCATAATTATCGGCCATTGCTTTTTGAACGGTATTCAGTTCTTTTGGCAGATTGATGCCTTCTACCGTAACGATGTGTTTTCCGTTAGCATTCCCTAAAGGAGAAATACACGAAGTTATACTTTGATAGCTAAGGCTACCGTTTTTTTGTTCACCTATTAGAACGGTACAAGCACCACAATCGCCTTCACGACATCCTATTTTTGTGCCTTTTAATTGTTGGTGTTCCCGAATAAAGTCGAGCAGGGTAATACCAGCGTTTGCTGTTGTTTTTATTACCTGATTATTTAATATAAATTGTATCATAAGCAGAATGCAAGATACGAAAATGTAACATTAGGTGAAAAGTGAGGCGCTTTGATTTTTAATTGTTACTAATTTTATAATAAAAGCTTATAACAACAAAAAAAACCTCCAAATTTTGGAGGCTTTGTATGTATTTTAAGAAAAATATTAAGCAAATAAGCTGTCTATTTTTTCTTTTTCTTCTTGTGCTAAAGCAGGATCTACTAAAATACGACCACTGTGCTCGTCAATTGTAATCTTTTTACGGTTAGCAATCTCTAACTGTACTTGAGGTGGAATAGTAAAGAAAGAACCTCCAGCAGCTCCACGTTCAATAGCCACAACTGCTAATCCGTTTCTTACTTTAGTTCTAATTCTTTTGTAGGCTGTTAATAAATGCCTGTCAATAGACTGTGAAAATTCTTCAGACTTTTCTTTTAATAATTGCTCTTCTTTCTCAGTCTCTTTTAAGATAGCATCTAATTCTCCTTTTTTGTGAGCTAAATGCGCTTCTTGCTTAGCTAGTTTTTCTTTGGTGCTATCAATAACCTCTTTCTTTTGAGCAATTTTAGCTTTGTACTCTTTAATTCTCTTTTCAGATAATTGAATTTCTAATTCTTGGTACTCAACTTCTTTAGATAAAGAGTCGAATTCACGGTTATTACGAACATTTTTTTGTTGTTCTTCGTATTTAGTAATTAAATTTTTAGATTCTTCAATTGCTAACTTTTTATTACTAATATCAGTTTCTAAATTTTTAACATCCTCAGCTAAATTAGAAAGTCTCTTGTTTAATCCGGCAACTTCATCTTCTAAATCTTCAACTTCTAAAGGTAATTCACCGCGAACGTTTCTAATCTCGTCAATTCTAGAATCGATTAACTGTAAATCGTATAACGCTCTTAATTTTTCTTCTACCGTTACTTCTTTTTTTGCCATCTGTTAAATATAGTGTATTGGATTTGTACTCTTTTCGCTTAAAATAATTGCAAAAGTACTAAATTTTTTGCTAAGATAATCAACTAAAAGCTTTTTTGTAAATTGCTCACTTTCATAATGTCCTACATCTGCAAGTAAGATTCTTTTTTCTGCTTTAAAAAATTCATGGTATTTAAAATCAGCACTTATGTAAGCATCGGCACCAGTTCGTAGTGCATTTTTAATAGCAAAACTTCCCGAACCTCCTAACACTGCTACTTTTTTAATAGGTTTATTAAGTAATTCTGAGTGTCGCACACAACCAGTTTTAAAGGTTTCTTTTACAAATAATAAAAAGTCTTTTTCATTCATCGCCGAAGGAAGTTCTCCAATCATTCCCATACCTACATGTTGGTTTTGATTATCTAAAGTAATAACTTCGTAGGCAACTTCTTCATACGGATGGTTTTTAAAGAGAGCGGAAAGTATTTTTCCTTCTAAATAAGAATCAAATGTTACTGTAATACAGGTTTCTTTTTCAAACATCAATTCTCCTTTTTTCCCTACTGTAGGGTTCGAGTTTTCGTTTCCTCTGTAGCTTCCTTTTCCTTCTACATTAAAAGAACAGTTATCGTAATTCCCAATATTTCCCGCGCCAGCTTCAAATAATTTTTCACGTAAATTAGTTGCTTCTTCAAACGGAACATAAGTGGTTAGTTTTTTGATGATTCCTTTTTTAGGAATCAAAGTTTTCATGTTTTCTAAGCCTAAAACTTCTCCCATTTTAGCTGAAACTCCATTATTAACATTATCTAGAGCGGTATGCGTAGCATAAATAGCAATGTTGTGTTGAATGGCTTTTAACACGACACGCTCCACATAATTATTCCCGTTAATTTTTTTCAAACCGCTAAATACAATAGGGTGAAAACTTACAATAAGATTACAGTGGTTAGCAATTGCTTCATCTACCGTTTCTTCAAGCGTGTCAAGTGTGACCAAAACTCCAGTAACTTCAGTATTATAGTTTCCTATTAGCAAGCCAACATTATCAAAATCTTCAGCATACGAAAGCGGCGCTAATTGTTCAATATAATTGGTAATATCTTTTATGTGCATTTGGGTAATTTTCAAAGTATTGATACAGCAAAGTTACAAAGTTTAACTGTTTAAAAAGTTAGAAAAGTGAAGAAGTGAGAAGGGAAGAAAAGATAAAATAGTTTGTGGTGTAAGTGTAAAAACTAATTTATTATTTTTGGAACAATGAAATTACTTCGATTTTTATTGTTTCCGTTTGCTGTTTTGTACGATGTAATCACCAGGGTTCGTAATTGGTTTTTTACTATTGGTATTTTAAAATCGACTTCTTTTGAAATCCCTGTAATAGCCGTGGGGAACTTGAGTGTAGGAGGAACGGGAAAATCTCCACAAATAGAGTATTTGATACGTTTATTGAATGATAAATATAGAATGGCCGTTTTAAGTCGGGGCTATAAGCGTAAAACAGAAGGATTTCAGTTAGTAAACGATACACATACAGCTGAAGATGTTGGTGATGAACCCTTACAGTTTTATAAGAAGTTTAAAAAAGTTATTACCGTAGCTGTGGATGCTGATAGAACGAACGGAATTCAGCAGTTGTTACAACAAAATAATCCGCCAGAAGTGGTATTGTTGGATGATGCTTATCAACATAGAAAAGTAACAGCGAGTAGCTATATTTTACTAACCAAGTACAACGATTTGTTTGTAGACGATTTTGTATTACCCACAGGAAATTTAAGAGAAAGTAGGAGAGGAGCTAAACGAGCAACGATGATTGTGGTTACGAAATGTCCTGAAAATTTATCAAAAGCGGAGCAAGAAAAGATAGTGCGAAAACTCAATCCAAAATCATATCAAAAGGTATTTTTTACAACCATTGCTTACGATGAGAGTTTAAAAGGAACAAATGAGTTAACAATTGATGATTTGCAGGATAAAGAAGCGTTGTTAATAACGGGAATTGCAAATCCGACTCCTTTATTGAATTTTTTGAAAGAAAAGAAAGTAAGTTTTAAGCATCTAAACTTTCCTGACCATCACAATTTTACTCAGCAAGACATTTTAAAGATTGAAAAAGCATTTAATGAGTTGCCGTCTGAACAAAAAATCATGCTAACTACCGAAAAAGATTATATGCGTTTAGAAGGAAAGGTGAATCCTCTTAATTATATCTCTATAAAAAGTCACTTTATAAGTGAAGAGAAAGCTTTTAATTCTTTAGTGTTGAATGAAATAAAGAAGGTAAACTAAATCACTCGTTCGTCAGCTTTATAAGCACCACGACGGTGTAAGATCCATTGCGCTTCGTCTAATGGATTCACTCCTTTAAAAGGTCTTGATTTTCCTTCTCCTTCAGGACATACGTCATAGCCATGAAAAACCATTCGCAAACGGATACGACCGCTGCAAAGAGTATTTAATTTAATACTTAGGTCTAAAGAAGTGGCTACGGGAATTGTTCCTGTAAGATGCATCATTTCATTTAGAAAAGAGGGAGAGTTGATAGTAGCTCTTCTCGTCGTAAGTTCTGAAATAATTTTACTTAAAAATTCTTCATTGGTTTTTATTTCAAAGCGAACTAACGGTTCTAACAAATGTGTTCCGCCAGCTTGTAAGCCTTTCATGATACCCATTGGGGTAGCTAAGTTAAAGTCACCAGGTCTTGAATGAACATTATGATCTTCTCCTTTAATCAATGTTATTTTTACATCAGTTACTTCCCAACCAAGCAAACCTTGCTCTAAAGCTTTTGGAATTGTTCTGGCTATTTCGTTTTGATATTTGTTATGAATGTCGTTTTTAGAAACCGTAGATTGGTAACTAACACCAGAATTTAAAGGAGCGGGTTCAATTAAAAAAGTCATGATTGCCCAACAAGGTTTAGGCATCCAATAACGAATGTAACCTTCTGCAGCTTTGCTTATGGTTTCTTTGTATACAATTTGAGGCTCTGTAAAAGTAGCAGGGATTGAAAATCGTTCTAATAAAACATGTGTAAGCACTTCAATTTGCATGTCTCCCATTAGTAACAATAATAATTCTTTTTCGGGTTTATGCCATTTGAATTGTAGTGTTGGATCTTCTCTGTCTATAATTTGTAAAGCCTGTGCTAACGCATTGTAATCTTTATCGTTATCAGGTATTACTTGTACACTTAAAACAGGCGTGTTTAATTCGGGTAGTTTTGGAATTCCTTCGGGGTTGCCAAGAATGTCTCCTGTTTTTGTATCAACAACACCTGTAATAATTCCGATATCACCAGTTTTAATAGTAGTGTCTATATGTTTGGTATGATGAAAAACTTTTGATTGGTTTATTTTTGTTTCTACGGCTTGAGTATGATTATAAATAACCGACTTAGAAGATAATTCACCCGAAAAAACTTTTACATGTGCCATGACACCATGAGTTTTATGATGCTCTAACTTGTATACATAAGCAGAAGTTTCTTGTGTAGCAGTATTCTTATCTGGTTTAATGAAACTTGTTAATCCGTCTAATAGTTCCTTTACACCAATGTTGTTTTTAGCAATTCCAACAAATACAGGAGAAATTAAAACTTTGGAAGTGTTTTTTACAATAGATTTTATATAGGTCTCATCAGTAATGGTGTGACCGTTTAAGTATTGTTCTAACAGGTTTTCATCGGTTTCAATTAACTCTTCTACGATGGTTTCTTTTTGCTCTTTGGTAAGGGAATTATTGTGAAAAACAGGACTAATATAGGCAGTGTCTAATCCTTCATGATGACTGGTATAGATAGATACAGTTTTAATTTGAAGCTCGTCTTTTATTTGTTCCAAAACACTTTCAGTATCCGCTCCTTGTCGGTCAATTTTATTAATGAAAATTATTGTAGGAATTTTTAGTTTTTGCAAGGCATCGGCAATAGTTAAGGTGTGAGCTTGTACACCTTCAACAGCCGAAACAACTAAAACAACAGCATCTACCACACATAGTGTCCTTGCAACTTCACTAGAAAAATCTACGTGTCCTGGAGTATCTATCAGATTAACTTTAGTATTGTTCCAAATAAAAGAAGTGGTTGCTGCTTTTATGGAAATTCCACGTTCTTTTTCTAGCGCTAAACTATCAGTAACGGTTGAGCCTTTATCTACACTTCCGATATTTCTTATAGCTCCTGTATGGTATAATAAATGTTCGGTTAAAGTAGTTTTGCCAGCATCGACATGTGCTAAAATTCCTATGTTAAGAATGTTGGAATATTCCATTAATCAGTAATATCTTATAAAAAGAGAGGTAATTTGTTAAAATTGCTCTTTTGCTTCAGTTCGTAGTTGTTTAATGTCTTGTTCGGCTTTACGTGGACAAATAACCAATACATCGTCTTTTTCTACAATAATAAAATCTTGTAATCCTTGAATTACTACTTTTTTACCGTTTTTAGTGCTAACCATATTTCCGTTGGCGTCTTTAAAAATAGTTGTAGCTCCAACTGTTGCATTTTGGTGAGTATCTTTACCAAGTTTGTTATATAAAGAACCCCAGGTACCCAAATCATCCCAACCAAAATCTACAGGGAGTACGTGTACTTTTTCAGAGCGTTCCATAATTCCGAAGTCGATAGAAATGTTTTCGCATTTTTCATAGTTACTTTTAATAAAATCATCTTCAAAATTGGTGTTGTACACGTTGTCTTCAGTATCTAAAATGTTGACCATTTCAGGAAGATGTTTTTTAAAGGAATCTAAAATGCTAGAAACAGACCAAACAAAAATACCAGCATTCCATAAATAGTCGCCACTCGCTAAAAACTGAGTAGCTTTTTCTAGATTAGGTTTTTCGGTAAACGTTTGTACCTTTTTTATTTCAGAAGCATTTTCTTCAAACTGAATATAACCATACCCTGTATTAGGATGATTTGGTTGTATTCCTAGAGTCATTAATATATCTTCTTTAGCACAAGCGTTAAAAGAAGTCTCAATATTCTTAATAAATTCAGTTTCGTTTTCTATCCAATGATCCGATGGAGCAACTAACATCACCGCATTTTTGTTTTGCTGATGAATTTTTAAAGCAGCATATAAAATACAAGGAGCAGTGTTACGCATTGTAGGTTCGAGTAGTAGCTGTTTGTTGCTAATTTCGGGAAGTTGTTCTAATACTAATTCTTCGTAACGCTCATTCGTGGCAATTAAAATATTTTCTGCTGGAATTAATTGATTAATTCTGTTGAAGGTTTTTTGTAGCAAAGACTCTCCAGTTCCTAATAAGTCGTGAAATTGCTTAGGGTACTTTTCAGTACTTACAGGCCAAAGGCGAGAACCTACGCCACCCGCCATAATTACTGCGTAATAATTAGTATTCATACAAGTATTATTTGTTTAAAGCTACTAGTTTCACTTCTGCATTTTGGTTGAATAAATATACACGCTTGTTTTCTAAATTTAAACATTCATAGCGTGTTCTTCGTTTAGCACCTCTTTTGTATAGTTTTTCCTTGAATTGAAAAACGCTTCCATTAGGTATTTCAAAGATAAAGTTCTTTCCGTCTTCTGATTTTCCACCTCGCAATGCCAGTGATAAATTTACATCAGCATCTGTACTGGCTTTTGGATTTTTTAAATAGTTGGCTAAAAAAGGGAGCATATTTTTGGGATAAATCTCAGGCTGTAAAAAAGGGAGCATTAAATGCTGAAAAACTGTTTTCCATTCTTTACCATGCGGTTGTACTCTTCCAAATTTTTGATAGGTAACATGATGTGCAATTTCATGAATTAACGTTAACAAAAACTGATAAGGGTTTAAGTTGTTATTCACTGTAATTTGCATGTGACCATTAGGTAAGCGACGAAAATCACCGTGTTTGGTTTGACGTTCGCTTACTATTTTCAAATTGATTTTATGCTCAATAATTAAATATTCAACTAATGGAATAGCTTCTTCAGGGATGTATTTAATCAGTGTTTTTTTCAAAAGTCAGTTCGAGTGGTTTTTTATTTTGAAATAAAATGGAAAAATAAAAATTGTATCGAGAACTAGCTAATACTTCTCGATACAATTTTCTTTTCAGCTATGTTGAACGAAAATCACTCGAAGTGACAGTCGTTATTTTTCTATGGAGTAGAACTAGAAACTTGTAAAACTTTTCCGTTGTAGTATTTATTACCAGTTAACGCAAAATCAAAAATATAATTCGCCATTTCTTTAGCCGATAAAGGAGCTTCATAACCAGGGAAAGCTTCTTCCAGCATTTCTGTTTGTACAGCACCTAAGGCTAGGACGTTAAAAGCGATTTGTTGTTCTTTATATTCTTCGGCCAGTAATTCAGATAAAGTAATTACTGCACCTTTGGCAGAGCTGTAGGCAGCTAATCCAGGGAACTTCATGCTTCCTTGAATTCCCCCCATGCTACTTACAGTAACTACATGGCTACCTTTATTCATAAAAGGCAAGAGATTTTTAGTCAATTCAGCAACTGCAAAAACATTCACTTTATAAACCTCTTCAAAATCTTGTGTAGTTAATTGTTCAAAAGGTTTGTTGATTAATTTTCCAGCGTTGTTGATAAGGATATCTACCTTTTTCCATTCCGTTGAAACAAAATCAACCGCTTTTTTTATGTCCTTTTCGTTTGATAAATCAACTGAAATAGTTGTAATGTTGGTGTGGTTTATTTCTTCTAAAGGTTTTGTATTTCTTGATAGAGCTAAGACTTGATGTCCTTGATTAGCAAACTGCTGCGCTAATTCAAAACCAATACCTCTGCTCGTTCCTGTAATAACAATGTTCTTCATGTAATTGTCAAAATTTAAAAAGGCAAGCTACATAAAAATCACTACATTTATTGCGTAATCATTCTTAAATTATCATGAAAAAAAGACTTTTTTTAGCGCTATTCTTAACAATATCAATGGCAGCATTTACTCAAAGTACCTATATGTTTTGTGGAAAATTAATTGATACAGAAAAAGGAAACATAAAAGAACAACAAACTGTAATTGTAAAAGGCAATAAGATTGTTGATGTTTTAAAAGGGTATGTGAATCCTGAAAACCCTGATGATGTAACAATCGATTTAAAAGATAAGGTAGTCATGCCTGGATTGATTGATATGCATGTGCATATTGAAAGTGAACACAGTCCTAAATCGAGGTTAGAAAAATACATTTTAAATGAGGCGGATAGAGCGTATAATTCTGTAAAATTTGCTGAAACCACTTTGTTAAATGGTTTTACAACAGTGAGAGATTTAGGAGGAACAGGGGTTAACATTTCTTTGGCAAAAGCAATTAAAGCAGGTAAAATTACTGGGCCTAGAGTATTTACAGCAGGAAAATCTTTAGCAACTACAGGAGGGCATGCAGATCCTACCAACGGAAGTAATAGAGAACTGATAGGAAACCCCGGTCCTAAAGAAGGAGTGGTAAACTCAGTTGAAGATGCAAAAAAAGCAGTACGTCAGCGTTATAAAAATGGGGCAGATTGTATAAAAATTACAGCTACAGGTGGAGTGTTAAGTGTGGCTAAAAGTGGAGACAACCCACAATTTACGATTGAAGAGGTAAAAGCAATTTGTGAAACGGCAAAAGATTATGGAATGCATGTAGCGGCTCATGCCCATGGAGATGAAGGAATGCAACGTGCTATTATTGGAGGGGTAAAAACTATTGAACATGGAACTTATATGAGTGATGAAACAATGGAATTGATGAAAAAATACGACGCGTATTTAGTACCAACTATTACAGCTGGAAAAGAAGTAGAAGAGAAGGCTAAAGTAAAAGGATTTTATCCAGAGATTGTAGTGCCAAAAGCCTTAGCAGTTGGTCCGCAAATACAAGGAACATTTGGGAGAGCTTATAAAAAAGGAGTAAAAATAGCTTTTGGTACGGATGCAGGCGTGTTTAAGCATGGTAAAAATGGAAAGGAGTTTGGATATATGGTGGAAGCAGGCATGCCTGCTATGGAAACGATACAGTCTGCAACAGTAACTAATGCAGCACTGTTAGGTATGAAAAATGAATTAGGACAAGTAAAAAAAGGATTTTATGCAGATATTATAGCAGTAGCTGAAGATCCAACTCAAAATATCCATACGATGGAAAAGGTTATTTTTGTAATGAAAAACGGAAAAGTATTTAAAAACTAAATAATTTATAATGGGTAACAAAAGTTCTAATTATAAATAACTAAAACAAAAAAGGAATACATGTGTATTCCTTTTTTACCCTGAATAGATTCCTCAATCTATTAGTATTGCCCCCCGACAAATATTTATATATGTTGTTATTATTGATTTTCTTTTTTTAAAAAGAGCTACTCATTACTGTTAAGAAAGAATAGCTCTCAACTAACCAAACTAATTAATCTATTTATTTTATTACGATGAATGAAACAAATACACTACAAATATATGCTTAGCTCGTAGTGTACTCTGTTATAATTCGACGAATGGTTTGTTTGAATCGTTGAATGGAAGTGTTTTTGTAGATAAACTCTATTGGTCTAAAACGTAATGTGTTGATATGCACCCATATCAGGTGAAGGGGACCTAGTAATTCCTAAAATATCTTCAGATACAGCAGATGCCTTTGATTTATTAATAGCGTCACTATTTTCACCAATGATAAATTCGTTTCTGGTAACATCTTTGAAGTTAGGTTCTCCGTTTAGAATGTTGTTTTGATAATGTAAGCTGTCTTCAAAATTTAATTCATTATTATCAGCAAATGAATTATTGAAATCATTGAATTTTATTAAACAATTCTCAATCATATAATTAAAGGTTGTTCCATCAATTCTATCAAGAACAAACTCAACATTGTTATTTCCTTCAATAATACAATTTATAAAGTTAGCGGTAACTAAATCATTAGTCTCTGTAACTTCTTGATTATCATTGTTAAGGTAAGTAATGTGGTTATTGACTAAAACTGAAGGTAACTGACGAATACTATTGTTCCAAAAGTTAGCAAAAGTGGCATGGGTAAAAGTATACTTTCCTCCAAAAGTACAAGCTAATGCAGATTGTCCTGCACTACCTATTACTAAGTTCTCTCCTTCAATATGAGTGTTTCTACCTAAAACACCATAATTTGAACTGTTATATATTTCAGTGTTTTTTATAGTTAGCGTAGGAGAGGAGGTATCTTTTCCGTCAACAAGGAGTCCGACTGTTCCATTTTTAATTTGAGCGTGATTCAACTCGTTATCATAGCTTCCCTCACGTATCCAAATTACTCCCCATTGCCCCGGTATTTCACTAAATTGATGCTCTAGTCGATCTCCTTCAAAAATGACTTTTTCACCTAGGGTACCATTTGCTTTTAAGTTAGCATTTTTATCAATAATTAAACCAGAGTTGTTGTGAAAGTGAATTTTAGCCCCGGCTTCAATAGTTAGAGTTTTGCTAGGGGGTACAGCAGCATAACCATAAATAACATAAGGTTTTTCATTGGTAAAAGTTAGTTCTTCATCAGTTAAAAAACGACCTTGTATCTCAGTTTCTTTACCATCAATAGTTAATGTTTCAATGCCTGAACTACTTTTAGAAGGAAAGATAAAATGAGCATCTTGTACCAAAGTAACCAAAGCTACATCTTGTTGATTCTCTCCTGTGTCAAACAGTATTTTATCGGTGTATAAAGGGTTGGTAACTGCGTTAACATCAATAGTGGTTTCAATAAATATATAGATGCTATCATTTGCTAAAATATCGATGTTGTTAAAGTTGTCACCGGCTAAGCCATCTACGTTTAATCGGTAATTTGACGTATTTCCATTTTCTAATTTAATTTCTGGAATAGTAATGGTTTTGTTACTCTTGTTATATACTTTTAAATTATAAGTAGCAGAACCAATATTACTAAAAATAGTGTCTAGAAATACGGTATCTTTGGAAAATTGTAGCTTCCCATAACTAGGAACTGTATTGAAGTCTTTTCTACAAGACATTACAATAATGGATAAAATAAGTGCTAGTACGGGAAGGGTATTTTTCATGGTTTTTGGTCGTAGATTATTGTTTGATTAATTCTATTTCGAATAATTTGCCCCAATGCTTTCCTGTAACAAATAAGCGATTGTTTTCAGCGTCATAAGCAATTCCGTTTAACACATCGTCTTGTGGTTCTAGAGCCTGGTTTTTTGCAACGATATCTCTTAATCCGTTTAAGTTTGCAACCCCTTCAACAACACCAGTTTCAGGATTGATAATAACTATAGAGTTTTGTTGCCATTTGTTTGCATAAATTTTTCCGTTGATAAGTTCAATTTCATTTAGATTATCAACAGGATATTTGTTTGTATAAACTTGAATACTTCTTTTTTCTTGTTGGGTATTTGCATCTAAAAACCAAACCTTGTTAGTTCCGTCTGTTTTAATAAGTTCAGAATTATTGTGAGTTAATCCCCATCCTTGATTGCTATTTGTATAATTAAAGCTTCCAAGTTGTTTAAAAGTTTCAAAGTCGTAAATAAACCCTTTTCTGGCTTGCCATGTTAACCAATAAATTTTATTGTTAAAAATAGTCATCCCTTCTCCAAAGTATTTTTTATCTAAATCTACTTTTTGTAATACGTCACCAGTTTTTAATTCAACCTTGCGTAAGGTAGATTGTCCTTTACGTCCTGTACTTTCATATAAGTACCCATTTTTATACTCCAAACCTTGTGTATAAGCATCTTTGTCGTGCGGGTAAATATTTACAATTTTATAAGAATATACAGCAGGAGCTTCTTTGGCTAATACTTCAATAGAGTTGTTTAATTTTTTTGATTTATTAGGGTAAAAAGCCAAAGCAGTAACGGCATGTTTTCCTACACCAAAATCAGCTGTGTTAATAGTAACACTTGTTTCGTTCGTGTTTACACGTTTGTTGTTTACGTACAATTGTACAGAGTCTATCTGTTCACCTTTTAATTGTTCAAACTTAATAGCCGCTTTTTTACCTAGTGTGGTTTTTTTAGTAGTATCTAATTTAAATTTGTAATTAGTTTCGCTACAAGAGGTTACGAGTAAGGTAGTTAATCCTAAGGTTAAAAGTTGATAAAAACGCATATATATAATGTTATTTTCGATAGTTTATAAAGATGTTGTACAAATTAAAGCAAATTATTTGTTTGCAAATTAAAAAAAAGGGTTAAATTTGCACCCTCAAATAGCCATTGCAGGTTTTTGATATATGAAACAACTATAAAGCTTTACCAACTTTATAATTTTTTCAACAAAAATAAAAGATTTTAAATTTACAAGAGATGAAAAAAGGTATCCATCCAGAAAATTATAGAATGGTAGCGTTTAAAGACATGTCTAACGGAGATGTTTTTTTAACACGTTCAACTGCTAATACAAAAGAAACTTTAGAAGTAGAAGGCGTTGAGTATCCATTAATCAAATTAGAAATTTCAAGAACTTCACATCCTTTCTACACTGGTAAGTCTAAGTTAGTAGATACTGCAGGGCGTATTGATAAGTTCAAAAACAAGTACGCGAAATTCAAAAAATAATTTCACGTATTTCAAATATAAAAGAAAGCTCTGGCTATATGTCAGAGCTTTTTTTATGCTAAAATTGTATTTTTGCCAGAAAAACAAAAGAGATGAGAGATACCATTTTATCTGTTATTATTGTAATTAATATATTATGTGGTGTGTTGGTTTATTTCATGCCAGATATGGGAAATTATATTTTGTTAACTGTTGCTTCAGCGGTAACTTTATTAGCAATATATGACGCCTTTATTCAAAAAAAGCACTCGTTAATGCGTGCTTTTCCTGTAATTGCTCGTTTGCGTTGGGTGTTTGAAGAAGAACGAGAAAAAATTCAGCAGTATTTTATTGAAGATGATTTGAGTGGAAAGCCTATTAATCGTGAAAAAAGAAGTATTGTTTATCAGCGGTCAAAGGAAGAAATTGAAACGGTGCCTTTTGGTACCCAGCACAATGTATATGCAAAGGGATATGAGTTTGTAAAACATTCGTTATTTCCTAAAGATCACCACCATATAAGTGGTGAAAGAGTACTTATAGGTTCAGATAAGTGTACCCAAAAATACAATTCTTCTATCATCAATATTTCAGCAATGTCTTTTGGGTCATTGAGTAAAAATGCAATTATGGCATTGAATCAAGGAGCTAAAATGGGCGATTTTGCTCATAACACAGGTGAAGGAGGAATTTCACCTTATCATTTACAAGGAGGAGATTTAATTTTTCAAGTAGGTACTGGTTATTTTGGAGCTGGAAAAAGTGTGAATGGGAAGCGCGTTTTTGATGCAGAGGTTTTTAAGAAAAATGCTGTTAGAGAAGAGGTAAAGATGGTTGAAATTAAGCTTTCACAAGGAGCTAAACCGGGGCACGGTGGAATTCTTCCGGCAAAAAAGAACACAAAAGAAATTGCTGAAATTCGTTCTGTAGAGCCCTTTACACGAGTAGATTCACCACCAGCACATGATGCTTTTTCTAATTTTGATGAAATGATTGCGTTTATTCAGCAAGTAAGAGAATTATCAGGAGGAAAACCTATTGGGATTAAATTTTGTGTTGGAGATAACGATGAAATTGAAGCCATGATTAAAGCTTTTGCAGATGCTAATAATTATCCTGATTATATCGCTGTTGATGGAGGAGAAGGGGGAACGGGGTCTGCGCCGTTAGAGTTTTCAAACTACATTGGTACCCCTTTGTTAGAAGGGTTGTCTTTTGTAAACAAGATGTTGAAAAAATACGGACTAAAAAATCAAGTAAAAATTATTGCAAGTGGAAAGGCTATTGATGCTTTTGATGTGATTAAATATGTAGCTTTAGGAGCCGATGCAATTGGTATGGCTCGTAGTTTTATGTTGAGTTTAGGATGTATACAGGCACGTGAGTGTAATTTAGATACTTGCCCTGTAGGTGTGGCAACACAAGATAAAGATTTAGTAAAGGCTTTGGTAGTTAAGTATAAGAATATGCGTGTGAAAAATTACCATAATAAAACCATTAGCGCAATAAAAGAAATGGTGGCTGCTATGGGGAAAGATTCAATTGAGGATATAGAGCCAAAACATATTTTTAGAAGAAATAGAGCTGGAGAAATAACTTCTTTAGATGATATTTACTACGCTAAAGAGGAGGTTTTAATTAGCTAAACGTAGAAAATTAATTGGATACTACCGTAAAAATAAACTCAAAAACGTATCAATTACAGCGTTATCCTAAGACTTCTGATAAAAGTTTACGAGCTTGGAGTAATGCTGAACTCTTAGTGTTAGATTATATAACTGAAAAGAATATAGAGCAGGTACACCTTTTTAATGATCGTTTTGGGCTGTGGAATTGTGCTTTACAGCATAAAAAAGTTACTACTGTTTGGACGTATGCTAGTCAGCAAAAAGCAATTTGGCACAACTTAGAATTGAATAATTTTTCTACGGAAGTTGATTTTAAAACTCCACTTAATGATTTGCAGCATGTAGAAGTAGCCTTGATTAAAATACCAAAGTCTTTAGAGTTATTTGAGTTATTCTTACAGCAAATCCATAAAGCTTCACATGAAAAAACTGAGGTTATTTGTGGGTTTATGACTAAGTATTTTTCTCCTTCTTTTATAAAGGTTGCTGAACAATATTTTGAAGAAGTTACGCAGTCAAAAGCTTGGAAAAAAGCACGATTACTTATTTTTAAAGCTCCTAAAAAAGAAATTCAAAAGAAAAATCTAATTAACACTATCCAATGGAAAGACAGAGCTTTACAGCAATATTATGGCGTGTTTTCTTCTGGGAATGTAGATATAGGAACACAATTTTTTTTAGAAAATTTAGTGGTAAAACCAGAAGAACTGAGAGTATTAGATGTAGCTTCTGGAAACGGAATTATAGCTTGTGAAGTTGCCAAGCAAAATCTACAAGCTAAAGTAACTCTATTAGATGATTTTAACTTGGCTATAGAATCATCTAAAATTAATTTAGAAGGAAATAAAACAGAATTTTTATGTGATGATACTCTAGAGCACATCAAAGAAAATTCTTTCGACTTAGTAGTATCAAACCCACCTTTTCATTTTGAATATGAGAATAATATTGACGTGGCACTCAACCTTTTTAAAGGAGTAGAAAATTGTTTGAAAAACAATGGAAGATTTTTGTTAGTTGCTAATTCACATTTGAATTATAGTACGCACCTAACAAAGCTTTTTTCTTCAGTAAGTGTGTTGCAACAAAATAAAAAGTTTCAAATAATAGAATGTATAAAAAAACGCTAAGAAGTTCTCTTAGCATTTTTTGTTTGATTTGTAAACTTTAATACTACCAATAATATGATAAACCGAACATTAAATCAGTTGAGTTTATATTAAACTGAAATGAATCAGATTCTCTGTCAGGAAAACTACTTTCATCTTGGTCTATTTTAGAATACCCTAAACTACCTATATTAGTTTCTAAGGCAATATTTTTGTTTAAAAAATAAGTTATTCCAGGTCTTATTCCTATAAAATATTGGTTGGTGCTTCTTTCGTATGGAGTAGAATTAATATTGCTTGAATAATCAGCATAACTATAACTAAACTCTCCTTGTAACGAAATAGTTAATTTCTTTCCAAGTGGAAAGTGTTTTTTAACATAAGGAAAGATTTGGTAGGAATTACCTTTTCCAATTTGACTCCCTGATTCACTTTTAGAATATCCATAGCCTACACCTAAACCTATAATTAAGTTGTCGTTAATAGTGTATCCTACCTTAGGAGAGAAGTTAAAGTTAAAATATTTAGAAGTTTCAGGAGAACCCTCAAATTCATTACTATTATGTCCTATAGAAAAATTTGCACTAGTATACCACGTGCCTTTTTCAATAGTTAACTTTTCTTTTTTTTCTTGCCCATAAGCAAATGACAATGCAAGTAGCATTGTCCCTACTACTAATTTTTTCATAATTAAATTTTCTTTTAAAGCAACCAAAAGTACTTGTCTTAAATTAATAAAAGGTTAGCTTAATGAAAAATCATAGGAAAATTCCTCTTCAATAATTTGTTCTGTACAATTTTTTAAATCGTTTATAAATTCATCAATTTGAGTTTTTGTTACGTTAGGCATACAAATAACATGAGAAATGTTCCCTTCAGTGGCTAACTGCCATTTATCTTTAATACTTTGTGGAGTTTTTGGTAATACAACAGTAATTGCATTAGGATTTCTCCAAGCATTTATTCCAATTTTTTGCAATTCAGCTTCGCAGTATTCAGCTATAGCTAAACTATGCTGATAACGCTGTTGTAAACCTTCAATACCTAACTTTTTTATGGCATACCACAAAAATAAAGGAGAATGCCCGTTACGTGAACCTGTAATAGTGGTGTCAAACGAACCGATATATGAAATACCTTTAGCAATTCTATCTCTATTCGATCTTTTGGCCATTAACACGCCAGTTGGGATTGGTGAACCAATAAATTTATGCCCACTAATAGAAATACTATCTGCGCCATCCATAAAATCAAAAGGAAGGCGAGGCTGCATGAATGGTCCGAAAGAGCCAGCTAAAGCAGCATCACAATGAATATAATGATCTTGAATAGCCAAATTGTGTAAAATCCCTTTTATTTTACCGATGTCGTCTTTAGCTTCTTTCATAGTGGTACCAAAAGTAGCCAATACGATTACAGGCTTATGACGATTCATACGAACCGTATTTTCAAAATCTTCGTAATCCATTTCACCATTTTCTTGTGATTTAATTACAATACTAGGTATGTTTAATAGGTGAATGTTTTTACGTACACTGTAATGAGTAGATTCAGAATAGTATACCATAGCCTTAGGAAATAATTCACGAGCAATGTATAAGCCATATAAATTACTTTCTGAGCCCCCATTAGTTACGTATCCCCAAAAGTCTTTTGGGTTTGCTCTAAATAGTTTAGCAAAAAAAGCAATGACTTCGCGTTCCATTTCATGAGTTCGTACACGGTAAGTTCCTTGTTCAAAAGGGTCTCCCAAGTTGTTAATTGGGTATTGAAAAAATGTATTTAATTCTGAATAATCAAAATCTTTTGATACAGGATACCCTAAAAAAGTGTCGCGGGCAGCAGCCAATTCTTCTTGTAATTTATCTAATTTTTGTTGATTTTCTACTGATAATTTTCCTTCGTTAACCATGGGATTACAATTTAAGCGGGCAAATGTAAACGAAGCAATGTTATTTGTCAGGTTTTTGTTTAATATTTAGAATATTTTTCTGATATAATTATTTAAATAGATAAATAAACTGCTATTTCTTTTTTGTATGGATAAAAGAAGATATATTTTAAGGTTGAGGTTAAAAATGAAGAAGAGAACGTAAAAAAAGCCCATCTAAGTAGATGAGCTTTTAAACTTTATAATTTAAATTTGATTAGACCTTATTCTGCGGCTTTATCAACCACAACACGATGCTCACGATTCGCAACTTCCCAGGCAGTATGGAAAACCAAACGAGCTCTATTTTCTAACATTTCGTAATTGATTTTGTCAGGAGTGTCAGTTGGTCGGTGATAGTCGGCATGTGTTCCATTAAAATAAAAAATAATAGGAATGTTGTGCTTAGCAAAATTATAATGGTCAGAACGATAATAAAAACGGTTAGGGTCGTTATCATCGTTGTATTTATAGTCTAAATCGATGTTTGTATATTTTTTATTCATCGCTTCAGAAATGTTATGTAATTCAGTACTTAGCTTATCAGAACCGATTAAGTATACATAGTTAGGATTTCCTTTATGGCGGTCGTCAACTCTACCAATCATGTCAATATTTAAATCAGCAACAGTATTGGCTAATGGGAAAATTGGGTTTTCAGTATAATATTTAGAACCTAATAAACCTTTTTCTTCACCTGTAACGTGTAAGAATAAAATAGAACGTTTAGGACCTTTACCAGCGTCAGCAGCTTGTTTAAAAGCTTCAGCAATTTCTAAAATAGCTACAGTTCCTGAACCATCATCATCTGCACCATTGTATATTTCTCCATTCTTAACCCCTTCGTGGTCTAGATGAGCAGAAATAACCACTATTTCACTTGGCTTTTCCGTTCCTTTGATAAAAGCAACAACATTTTCAGAGTCTTTTAAAGTCATTCCTCTACGATTGTTACTTAAATACTCAGAAGGTACTTCTTGAAAATAATCATTACCACCTAAAGGGGAAGCTATTCCTTGACTAACATAAAAATCTTTTAAATACTTTACCGCCTTTTTTTGTCCAGGCTCCCCTGTATTTCTTCCTTCAAATTCATCGGAAGCATAGATAAACAGATGTTTACCTAAATCTTTTGCCGTAATGGTTTGGGCATATTTTGCAGCTTGGTCTGTGGTGGCATCATTATTTGCAGTTTCTTTGCTAGAGCCACAAGCTACCAGTGCAAAAGCACTAGCTATATAAAGTAATTTTTTCATCAATAATTAAGGTTTGTTTAGTTTGATTGGTTTCAAAAGTAACAAAATGTTACAATCGCTCAAATTTAATTTTTCTTAATAACGAATTGTTCTAATGTTTTGTTAAAACTTATTAATTCTTTAGGGAAAAGTTCATTAAAGGCATTTTGGGTAATTAATTCTTGAGAAGTACCAGTGTATAGTTGTTTTTCAGAAAGCAGTATGAATTCATCTGCTAGTTGGATGGCTATATTTACTTCGTGAGTAGAGATAATAATAGTTTTTCCAGTGTTTTCTACAAGTTTTTTTAATAAAGAAAACACTTTGAAGGTGTGATGTATATCTAGGTGAGCAGTTGGCTCATCTAAAATAATAATTTCGGTATCTTGAGCTAACGCACGAGCAATAAGTACACGTTGTAACTGACCGTCGCTTAATTCATAAAATCGCTTGTCTTTTAAATGGGTAATTTCTGTTTGCTCAATTGCCCAAAGAATCTTTTTTAAATGTTCTTGTGTTAGTTTGTCAATCCAGTTAGTGTAAGGTTGGCGACCTAAAGCAACGAGTTCAAAAACAGTTAGTTGACTTAGTGGCAGGCGTTCGGTTAATACCAAACTTAGGGTAGTAGATAATTCTTGGTTGGTATAGGCTGAAAGTTCTTTTTGATTGATTTTTACAACACCTTTTAAAGGTTTTTGAACTTTAGAAATGGTGCGGAGTAAGGTTGATTTTCCAATGCCGTTTTTACCTAATAAAGCGACAAACTTTCCTTTTTCAATAGTTACGTTAATATCCGAAACAATAAGAGTTTCTTGCTTTTTTGACTTGTACCCTATAGAAAGGTTTTCTGTTTGTAAGACGATATGTTTTGGTTGCTGTTTGATATGTACTCGTTTAACTATTTATACCATTTTTAAATTCTGAACTTTATACATAAATCTTTTTCTTCCTAATTAATAACCAAATAACTACTGGTGCTCCAAATAAAGAGGTTATAGCGTTGATAGGTAAAGTAAATTCACTTGTAGGTAATTGTGCTATGCTATCGCAAATTAATAGAATAATTGCTCCAATTAAAGCAACTGCAGGTAATAATACTTTGTGGTTTGAGGTAGAAAAAATCATTTTAGCAATATGCGGAACAGCCAATCCAACAAAAGCAATAGGTCCAGAGAAAGCAGTAATGACTCCTGTAAGAATACTTGTAATTAATAAAATAATATTTCTGTTTTTTTTAATGTCAATACCCAAGCTTTTTGCATAGTTTTCACCTAATAAAAAGCTGTTTAAAGGTTTTATAACAGAAAAAGTTCCAAGAATTCCTACAAGGTAAATTGCTCCAAAAACTGAAAGTTCAGCCCAAGTTAGGTTTCCTAAGCTTCCAAAGCTCCAAAATAAATATTGTTGTATTTGCTCCGCTTCACTAAAAAAAGCTAAAACACTAATAACGGCCGATGTTAACGAGCCAAACATTAAGCCGATAATTAAAATAGACATGGTATTTCGGACTTTGTTTGCAGCGATAATAACCGCTGATAATACTAAGAAAGATCCTGCACTAGCAGCAATGGCTAATGCCCAGTTGGAGTAGATTGCTACTAAAAAAAATCCTCCAAAAACACTAGAGCCTAAAATGAGTAATGCTACACCAAGGCTTGCGCCAGAAGATATTCCTAATACGAAAGGACCAGCAAGTGGATTTCTGAATAATGTTTGCATTAACAAACCACTTATGGCTAATCCAGATCCTACCAGTATTGCAGTAATTGCTTTAGGTAAGCGGTAGTTGATAATAATGGTTTCCCAACTATCTTTTGCTACTGGATTACCAAATAAGGAATTGAAAATTTCTTTTAAAGGTATTGATACGGAACCTAAGCTAATGTTTAATAATAAAAAAACGATCAGTAAAACCGATAAAAGTAAAAAATGAAAGGTGTATGTTTTTGATAAATTCAATTAGTTAATTGATTTTAAAAATGCTACTAATTGTTGAATTGCTAATCCTCTATGGCTTATTTTGTTCTTTTCTTCTGAAGTCATTTCTGCAAATGATTTATTGTATCCTTCAGGTTGAAAAATAGGATCATATCCAAAACCTTTTTCACCTTGTTTAGATGTTAAAATAGTTCCTTTACAAACTCCATCAAATAAAAACTGTTTTTTGTCTAAATTTAAACAAATAGAAGTCCTAAACTGAGCATTTCTATCAGTTTTATTATCCAACGCTGTTAATAGTTTTTGCATGTTGTTTTCAGCATTAGCAGGTTCACCTGCGTAGCGAGCAGAATATACTCCTGGTTCTCCATTTAAAGCTTCTACCTCTAAACCTGTATCGTCGGCAAAACAATTATATCCAAATTTTTCGGTAATGTAATTTGCTTTAATCTTAGCATTACCTTCTAAAGTAGTTGCAGTTTCTTCAATATCATCAAAGCAATCGATATCTTTCAAAGAAAGTAACTCAATAGAGCTAGGGAGCATTTTTTGTACTTCAGCAAGTTTGTTTAGATTGTTAGTAGCAAAAACTAGTTTCATGTGTTGAAAATTAACAAAAGCAAATGTATTCAATTTTTATCATCTTGCTGGTGTTTTTATTTTTTATAAAAAAGATATTCGTCTTGAAAGTCTTGTAAATAAAGAGGTATTGTGAGAAGGTAGGGTTAAAAATTATTAAGTACCCTAAAAGGTTTATCGTAAAATTTTTTCCATTTTACGACCTTTAGCTAATTCATCTACAAGCTTGTCTAAATAACGAACTTGCTTCGTTAACGGAGTTTCGATTTCTTCTATTCGATAACCACAAATAACACCTGTAATTAAATGGGCATTTGGATTTAAGTTGGCTTCTTTGAAGAAGGTTTCAAAAGTTACTTTTTGATCAATTAAGTTGTTTAACATCTGGTTATCAAAACCAGTTAACCATTCAATTATTTGATGTAACTCCTCTTTAGTTCTACCTTTTTTCTCAACTTTCGTAACATAGTGTGGATAAACAGAAGCAAAAGTTATGTTTGCAATTCTTTCGTCGTGTTTTGGTGTTGTTTTCATGTTTTATAGTTAGTGAGAAACTACTTTTAGTCCTACAATTGAAATAATTAAGGTAGTGATAAAAAAGAGTCGCCAAAATGTAGCAGGTTCTTTAAAAATCAGAATCCCAATTAATACTGTTCCTACAGCTCCTATACCTGTCCAAACTGCATAAGCAGTTCCAATAGGTAGCTCTTGTGTTACTTTTATAAGAAGTAACATACTGATAGATAAACAAACTAAAAAGCCTATATACCAGTAAGAAGCTTCAATTCCTGTGGCTTCTTTAGCCTTGCCAAGACAAGCAGCAAAAGCGACTTCAAAAAGCCCAGCTGTAATTAATAAAGTCCAATTCATTTATTAAATTTTACTGTTAACTGATTATTTTATATAACAGATTCTCGTTGAGATGTTAATTTATGAAAATTTTTATTAGTAAGTAATTCTGCTACTTTATTTCTTCCCTCAGCTCCATTTTCTAATATATAAGCTAATTCTTTTGGAGTTAAAAGTGTTATGTTAACCAATGCTATTTCTTCAATACTTAATTTTAAAGAGTCACTAATACTGTTATTTTTTAAACCTAACAATATACCAACCTCTTCATCTTCATTTACAAAATATTCAGGTAATCCACTACTATCAATAGTAGTGGAAATGTAGGTGTAATCATTTATAGTATATGAAATATTAGGGTTAGCAGCAGCAATATTACTTGTTCTTCGTATAACTTTAAATTCCCAAGAATCAATAACCTGTTGAATGTCTTCATATTTATTACCGCTAATTGCATAGAGCTCTAAACCAATACCGTTATAGGTTTGGTTTTCTGAGTTTGTATCGTAGTCGTCATATGGATCACTTAATCCATCTGTAGCTATAATAGTTTCATTATCAGTATTAATTCCTATATGTGCTTGTTGCAAAGAAGGCCATTTTGGCCCTCCTAAAAAGGTAGGGTTAATCATACTTCCTATAACATCAGAAAAAGGAGTTCCTGTTTGTTGCCAGTATTCATTTCTAATCTCAGATGAGCGTTGAAAATGTTGTTCGTAATTCATAATGTTGTGTATTGTTTATAGTTTTTACAGTGTAAAAAAATGATTTAAACATCTTCTTTATTAACTATACCTCCCCATTCGTCGGAGTAAACATATTTGCCATTTTCAAGATTGTTACAATAGTTTTCAAAGAAAATTTTAAAAGAAGGAGCAATAAATTCTCTTATACTATCGTCATGCCACATCCTTATTATTTGCCCTTTGGTTCCATTTTCAGTAGGGTCCATATCTATACAAAGATGATTTCCTGATCCGTCATAGGTAATTGGTATCCATTTAGGGTTCCACCAAAAGTTTTTAATTTCTTCGTCAGGCTCAGCTTCACAATCATCAAAGTCTCCACTTTGATATAAATCATACCAAATTTTCCATTCGTCCATTATTCGGTCAGAAGAAAGTAACTCTTCAGCATCTATAAAACCATCAGCATTGCTATTTTGACCATTGTGTATACTTAAAAAGGCTATAAAGTCTTCAGGTAATTCTGTTTGTATAGTTTGTTGTAATTGTTTTATTTCTTCTGGTTGAACTGCAGGCTGAAGGTCTTTTGATAAATGAGGAGCATTTGAAGTAATCCAATTTTTAAATCGACTCCATAAGTTTTCAATTTCAATTTGTTGATTTTTCATTTTAATTATTTTTTGTAGTATAATATTGGTGCTTATTAAACTCTCTTACAAAAAATGGATAGAGTTTTCCATAGTACTTTTAAATTCTTGAGCTAAAGTACTATGTATGTAAAATGAGTAAGGAAGTTTTTTCGCTAATTTTTCGTTAAAAAGAGTAAAGGAGACTAAAACTGCATTCCTAATTTGAAGTTTAGCACTCTTCCCGTCATATAGTTAGGTATGCCGTATTGATTTTTACTGTAAGCATCACGTACCCATGTGTTGGTATTGGAGTTACGAATATCAAAAATGTTAAAAAGTTCTAAACCAGCAGTAAGCTCTTTAAAACTTTTTAAAAAACCTGTTGTATGTTGTTTGTTTGCATCTGCAAAAACATAAGAAATTCCCACATCGGCACGTTTATAATCATTTAAACGGTTTTGAAATTGATATACATCTGAATATGCAGGAGCTCCACCTGGTAAACCTGTATTGTAAACTAAGTTTAAGTAGGCTTTCAAATCAGGTAAGTTAGGTACATAATCTTGAAATAGTACACCAAACTTTAAACGTTGATCGGTTGGTCTAGCAATGTAACCTCTATTGTTACTATTTTCTTCGGTTTTTAAATATCCAAAGCTTACCCAACTATCGTTACCCGGAACAAACTCACCATTTAAGCGAACGTCTAAACCATAAGCATAGGCATCAGTAACGTTGTCTGCACGATAACGAATACGGACATTATCTACAGAATAAGCATTTACATCAGATAAGTCTTTATAATAGAGTTCGGTAACTAATTTAAAAGGACGCTCCCATACGTTAAAACTATATTCATTCCCAGCAACTAAGTGAATTGACTTTTGTGCTTTTACTTCGGGATGTACTTGTCCGTCATAATCACGTAATTCTTTATAAAAAGGAGGTTGTGAATACCATCCGCCAGATATTCTAAATAGCATATCGCTCTCCCAATTAGGTTTTATAGCAAATTGTGCTCTAGGACTAAAGATTGTTTGAGAATAACTATTAGTAGAAGCTGTTTTTATAGACCAATAATGAGCACGAACGCCAATATTCATCCAAACTTGGTGGTCGTTCCACATTGTTTTTCTACTAAATTGTAAAAAACTAGTAATACGGTTAATGTCTGTTTCATTTTCTGCTCTCACATTTCTGTAAGGCTCAATAGGACCTGTAAAAGGTTCGTATGGTTGATTATTAGGAATATGGTGTGGTGGACGAACAGAAAAACCTAAAGAATCTATCACTTCCCATTCACGAATGCGGTCTTTACTATTTTCTTTCTGGTATTTGATACCAGCTTTCCATTCATTGTTACCGTCTTTTAAAGTAGCTTTTAGTTGAATATTGCTGATTAAAGCATCCAAGTCGTTGCGTGCATGATTAATTTGCGAACCTATTCCTTGAGAAAATTCAACTTCACCAAAATTTTCAGCACCAATATTGCTATTTACTTCGCCTATGGCGTAAGCGGCAGCAATATCAAAATATTCTTCTTCTTGTGTATTAAAAGAAGAAATTGTACCTGTAAGTTTTAGGTTGTCGTTAACTTGATAATCAGCAGAAAGTGCTCCAAATAAGGTTTGAAAACGATCTTTTTCTTGCCCTTGATAAAAAACGATCAATTCTAGCGGATTCGTTAAAGTTCCAAATCGGGTTTTGCGAGTTAATGGTTGGTAATTATAGTTGTTAAGAGAGAAGTTCCCTAAGAGGTTTAATGTAAGTTTGCTAGTTGCTTGGTAGCTTAAAAATGATTGAACATCTGTAAATTGGGGTCTAAAGTTAACTTCAGTCTGCTTATTATTTACAAATAAGCTATTATCACGATAACGAACACCAACAATTGCACTTAGTTTATTATTGGCAAAAGTATCTTCAATGGTAAAACTACCTCCTAACAAACTTAAATCTAGCTGAATGCCAAAGTTGGTTGGCTTTCGATAGGTGATATCTAGTACAGAAGATAATTTATCTCCATATTTTGCTTGAAATCCACCTGCAGAAAAATTGATATTCTGAATCATATGCGGATTGGTAAAACTTAGTCCTTCTTGTTGGCCGGAACGGATTAAAAAAGGGCGGTAGACTTCAATTCCATTTACATATACTAGGTTCTCATCAAAATTACCTCCACGAACATTGTATTGAGTGCTTAATTCATTGTTGTTACTAACTCCAGGGAGTGTCATCAATATATTTTCAACACCGGCATTGGCACCAAGTATGTTTTTTACTTTTTTAGTTTTTATTTTGGTAATACCCTGTGCTTCTTTTTGTTGGTTTTTAACAATAACTTCTTCTAATTCTTCACTCTTAATTTGTAAAGTAGGAGAGAAGTTAAAGCTTCTTTTTCCTCTAGAAGTGAATTTTTTTACCAAAGTTTTATAGGAAACATGAGTAAATGTAACAGTAACAGTTTTGCGAATAGGAATGGTAAATTGATACATTCCGTTGGCATCGGTAGTAGTTCCTTTTGATAAATAAGAAATCGCAACTCCTTCAATTGGTGTATTGAATTTATTGGTAATGATTCCTTTTACTGTAGCTGTTTTTTGTGCAAAAACGAGTGAAGGGAACAGTAATAAAAGAATAAATTTTTTCAAGCTTGTTTAGTTTACTTTTCTGAAAAATGTTGCTGAAACTGTTTCAGTATTACCCACATTATCAGAGACTACAAGTTTAAAAATATGTTTGCTACCTACCAACTTTTTATCATTAAAATCGTACGTTAAGATTCTTTTTTTATGATTATACTCCATTAAAACCCATTCACCATCAATAGTAGCACGGTAATTTTTAATACCAGTATCTTTATCTCCAATTTTAACTTTAAGAGTTTTGTTTTTAGAAATCCATTGATTATTGCTAAAGTTATATAATTGAATAGTTGGTTTTTCAGTATCGAAACGCAAAGCATAACTACCTAAAAGCTTTGTGCTCGTATATACCTTATCTATTTTTTTTCTTGTAGATGTATACCTCGGATATTTAGGATTTGTAACATTAGCTATATACACCTGTTGCTTTTGATTTTCTGTTAAAAAAGAGGTCTCAAAAGTTAGCGTATAACGTTTGTCTAAAGGAATTGTAGGGTCGTGAATTTTAGCAGTACCATTTTCTACCTTAAAATCGATAAAGCAATCTTCGTAAAAGGTGTTTTTTGGAAAAGCAACAGTTATATTTTTCAGATGGAACTTATTAAAACTAGCAGCGGTAACTTTATAGTTGGTGGTATCTTTTTGTTTGTATACTAAGTTCGCTTCAATTCCTTTAACAGGTATGGTTACTTTAGAGGTATTGTGTTTAAAATCTTTGGCAATAATTTCAATACTGTAATTCGCTCCATTTTCAATATGAATTTTTCCATTATTAACTAAATCTTTATATAAACTAAGTTTGTTGGCTTCTACTTTATGTGTTTTTTGTATTTTATTTTTATAGTTTTTGTAATGTTTATAATCAATTAACAGGTTAATGTATTTGCTTTCGGCAAAAGAAAAGGTTTCAAGATCATGATAATACATGCGTTTACCATTTACCTTCATTTCTAAACTATAAATTCCATTTTTGTTCAAAGCACCATTCAATCTGTCAAATACGCTAATACCAAAGCCAATAGTACCGCTAGCGGTTATTTTTTCAGCTATATAATTACCATGGCCGTTATTTTTAAAAGAAACTACAGATGCTAAAGCAGAATTGTTAATTCTCGCATCATCACTTAACGGATAAGCCATTAATTTTTGAACAGTAGGTGTTTTATCATCTTCGGCATTTAAACCAAAAAGCATCGGATTGATAATATGTTCGGTTTTCGTATTTCTAATTTCATAGTGTAGGTGCGGGCCGCCAGAGCTACCTGTGTCGCCAGTATAACCTATTATCTGTCCTTTTTTTACAGGGAATTTATCTGGTTTTAGAAAAAGGTTTCCTGTGTTGTATTTTTCTTTTTGATACTGGATACTTTTTACATATTGTTGAATGCTTGGTTCAAATCGTTTTAAATGTGCATATACAGTTGTGTAACCATTAGGGTGAGTTATATACAACGCTTTTCCAAAGCCATATTGTTGTACTTTAATGCGAGAAACATATCCATTAGCAGGAGCATGAATAGGAATACCTTCTTTTCCAAGAGTTTTCATATCTATACCAGAATGAAAATGATTGCTACGCAACTCTCCAAAAGTACCTGATACTACTACTGGTATTTTTAAAGGGTTTGAAAAGTAATTTCGAGGGTACTTATTTTGAGCATTACCACTGATAAAAAAGACGAATAAAATAAGAGAACAATAAAATTTCAAAATGCAATAGTTTAAAGCAAAACTAGTAAAAATCTACTAAAAACCTTAGGGGTTCATAATCAGTGTTTTGGTAAAAAATACTAAAAGAGTTGCTAATTATAAGTTATATTAATAACTTTGTGAGAATAGTTTTATTCTCTATAATAAATGAGTAACCCTTTAGAAGCAGTTCATTTACTGGAAGATAAGTTGAAGAACTTACTTTCAAATTATGAGTTTTTGAAAGAAGAAAATAAAGTTTTACTTCAAAATAACGCGGAGTTACAAGTTTTATTACAAGAAAAAGAGAGGCAATTAGAAGAACAGCAAAAACAATTTAATTTGCTGAAAGTTGCAAAAACTATTGAGGGCAGTAACGAAAATACAAGAGAAACAAAACTCAAAATAAATGCTTTGGTTCGAGAGATTGATAAATGCATTACTCTTTTGAACACATAATATAAAGTTCTTTAGCATGTCAAAGATAAAAGTTAATGTAGTAATTGCTGGTAGAACGTATCCATTAAGTGTGAATAGTACCGATGAAGAAGAAGGGTTACGTAAGGCAGCAAAAAGTATTAATGAATTGATAGCTAAGTTTGAACAAAGTTATGCGGTAGCAGATAAGCAAGATGTTTTAGCCATGAGTGCTTTACAGTTTGCGTCAAAAGCAGAAATAGTATCATTAAAAAATACTAAAGAAAAAGCCGAGGTATTGCAAAAGATAAATGAATTGACTAACTTGCTAGAAGATCATTTATAAAACGTTCTTTAAAATATATTATTTAATATACTGCCTACATTAGTACATTGTTTGTTAAACTCAACGTTATTCAATTATAAAGGATGAGTCGTGGTTAGTAAAGCAAGCCGATTTTACCTCGGATCCTTGATCAATCAGTTAATCCTAAACTTGTTATTTTGGAGTTTTTTAAAACCCTATTAATGTAGGCTTTTTTTATACAATCAAATCAAAATTATGGAGGGAATATTATTTCCTGTTTTAGCAGGAATTATAGGTGTAGCAGTAGGTTTTTTTATTGCTAAAATGTTAGAAAAATCTAATGCAAATAAATTAATACAAGAAACAAAAAAAGAGGCCAATAGCATTCTTAAGGAAGCTAAAGTAGAAGCCGAAGCAATAAAGAAAGACAAGATTTTACAAGCTAAAGAAAAGTTTATAGAGCTTAAGTCTGAACACGAAAAAGTAATTTTATCTAGAGAAAAGAAAGTTTCTGATGTTGAAAAAAGAATAAGAGATAAAGAAAGTCAAGTATCATCAGAACTAGATAAAACCAAAAAACTAAACAAACAGTTAGAAAAGAAAGAAGCTGATTTTGATTATAAATTAGAGTTCTTAGAAAAAAAAGAGTCAGAATTAGAAAAAATGCACAAGCGTCACGTAGATATGCTTGAGCAGATTTCTGGACTATCTGCTGATGAAGCTAAAACAGAATTGGTAGCATCGTTAAAAGACGAAGCAAAATCTGATGCTATGTCTTTCATTCAAGACACTATTGAAGAAGCTAAAATGACTGCGCAACAAGAAGCACGTAAGGTAGTTTTAAATACGATTCAAAGAGTGGGAGTAGAGCAAGCTGTAGAAAATTGTGTTTCGGTTTTCAATTTAGAGTCAGACGATGTTAAAGGTCGAATTATTGGTAGAGAAGGGCGAAATATTCGTGCTTTAGAATCTGCAACAGGAGTTGAGATTATTGTTGATGATACCCCTGAAGCAATTATTTTATCGTGTTTTGATCCTGTTCGTCGTGAAATAGCTCGTTTATCTATGCATAAATTGGTTACAGATGGAAGAATTCACCCAGCAAGAATTGAAGAAATTGTTAAGAAAACCGAAAAGCAAATTACTCAAGAAATTATTGAAGTGGGTAAGCGTACGGTGATCGATTTAGGAATTCACGGTTTGCATCCTGAATTGATTAAAACTGTTGGACGAATGAAGTATCGTTCTTCTTATGGTCAGAACTTATTGCAGCACTCACGTGAAGTGGCAAACCTTTGTGGTCTTATGGCTGCTGAAATGGGCTTAAATGCTAAAGCAGCTAAGCGTGCAGGTTTATTACACGATATTGGTAAAGTACCTGAAACAGAAAGTGAATTACCACACGCATTATTAGGAATGCAATGGGCTGAAAAATATGGAGAGAAGCCAGATGTATGTAATGCAATTGGGGCTCACCACGATGAAATTGAAATGAAGAGCTTAATAGCTCCTATCGTTCAAGTATGTGATGCAATTTCTGGAGCAAGACCAGGTGCCCGTCGTCAAGTGTTAGATTCTTATATTCAACGTTTAAAAGATTTAGAAGATATTGCTTTCGGATTTAACGGAGTGCAAAAAGCCTATGCTATCCAAGCCGGACGTGAATTAAGAGTTATGGTAGAAAGTGCTAAAGTAAACGATACTAAAGCTGCTGAATTATCATTTAATATTTCTCAAAAGATTCAGAACGATATGACTTATCCTGGACAGGTTAAAGTAACGGTAATTAGAGAAACCAGAGCGGTTAACGTAGCTAAATAGTTTGCGGTACTTTATAAAATAAAAAATCCCTCATCAGTTTTGATGAGGGATTTTTGTTTACTCATGGTTTCTTCTCGATTTCCCTTTTTGTTCAGGCTTTCCTTTTCTGTACTTATTGTTGTACTTTTTATTTTTGAAAGCTTTGTGTTTACGTCTTTTTATAATTTTACTACGCTTTCCAATTTTAGCATTTGGTAAGGCTCTATAGTAGTAAAAATTAGTGTCTTCTCTAAACTGACGATAGTTTCTTCCAAAGTCTTTTCTGTAAAAATATACATCGTCATAATCAAAAATATCACCTATATTTATATCGATATTTACATCAACCCCATCATCGTAATAATACTGATCATCTCCATAATGGTGATGTCCTCCTGGTTTTACATATCCTCTAAACCTTGGATTTCCCCATCTATCGTATTGGATATGCAGGTTTCCTACTTTAAATAAGTTTCCGAACTTATACCTCATAAATACACTACCAATTCTTTTTACATTTCCTCTGGCATCGTAATTTATATACACATTTCCTACACTTCTAACACGACCTCTTCTATCACGTTTTATACGTACACCGTAATCTGAATATCGATCGTAGTGGGTATTAAAGTCGAAATCTCCGTTTAAAAATACATGAAATTGGATTCCTCTTTCAACAAAGGTAACAGCGTCATTATAACGGTTTGTAACCCCAATTTTGCTAGTTGATTTTTCAATGTTGTCGGCATTTACAGTTGTTAATGACATCATTGCTAATAATAATAGTATCCCTGTTCTCATAATTGCTAATTTTAGGGTTATGCTTACTCTATATGCTTTTCGGCTTCCGCAGTTGTTGTATGTTTTTCAAAGAACGTGCCAAAAAATATATTAACACTTTTTTAAAGAGTTAATATAAAAAGCTTTTTTGTGTTAGGTGGCTGATATATAGTATCTTATTTTGAATTGGAAAAATAATTTATTTGTCCCCGTAAAAAGTTCTATATTTATACGACTTACTTGAAAACTTATAGGTACGAATGATAGCAGCTATTGATAAAAATTTACAAAGAGGAATTAAACTATTGGAAGCGATTAGTGATGAACAATACAGTGATACATCTATTCCACCTTATTATTCGAGTATAGGGGCTAATATGAGACATATTTTAGATGTCTTTGCCTGTATTTTTAATGGATTAAATAAAAAATGTGTTGATTTTTCTGATAGAGAGCGCAATCAATTAGCAGAGCAAAAAACAGCCTCTGGTATTGCATATTTTAATGAAGTTATTGAACAATTATATTGTTTAAAGACGGAAGATTTTGATACAATTATTGCTGTTACTGACGATTTAGGAACAGGAAAGGTTACGGCAAATTATACTTTAGGTAGCGCTTTGATACAAGCGCACAGTCATGCAATACATCATTTTGCTAGTATCGGGTTTATTATAAATCAATTAGGGATAGAATTGCCGGATGCCGATTTTGGATATAACCCTACTACTCCAAAAAAAGTGTTAGTAAAATAATTATCGGTTAATATAAACCCAGCCCTTCTTAAGTTTTTGATACGCATTTGGTTCATCTCCCAATTCTAGGTAGTAGAAATAGGTTGCTGCTGGAAGTTTATCTTCTCTGTTAATGGTTGCTCTACCATTAGAGGTACCATCCCAATCATTTTTATAGTCTTCAGTTTGGTACACAATATTTCCCCAACGGTTATAAATAACCAGCTTGTTGTGAGTGTATTCATTTACCTCGTCAAAAACCAAGAAGTCGTTAAGATTGTCGCCATTTGGAGAAATTAAAATGTTGTTATTATTGGTTTTAATTTTATCATCTAGTAATGAGCCGATAGTAATTACTTCATAATTGTCAGGAATAAATGCAGCTGATGTAATTGCTCCTTCAGACAAATCTCCAGTAACCCTTAATACGTCTAAATTTACCCATTGACTTTCAGTTTTACTCCAACCTACTACAATTAATTGCGAAATTTGATTCGCTAAAGAAGCAATATCACTACGACTATTCCATGTTAATGTAATCTGGGTTTCATTTTTTCCGTCTAAATCCCAAAATTCAATAGTGCTAATATTTTCAATTAGAGCTTGTTTTTGGTCTGTTAAAAAATTAACAGTAAAAGTAGTTGGAAAATTAGGGTCTTCGTAAAAATAAGCTCCCTTAAAAAAGCAGTATTCATTAGTGTGAGGTAAGCTCATTGGACGTAGCATTGCTCCGTCTCCTATAGGAAAAGAAAAACTAGAAGTGTTTTTGTTACCTTGTTTTAAAGAGGTGTATCCGTTTATATGTCGTTCATTATCTTCACCTGCATAGAAGTCATAATCTATAAAATCGAAGGAAATATTTGTGTTATTTCTGGGGGTGATGACTTGCCCATTAATAAAACTTAACTGATTGCGTACTCCTAAAGAATTAAACAATTCTAAGTTTTGTAGTGCATCAATTTCTACATTAAAAAAGGTAACTTGATTAGTTCCAGAAATAGTTCTAACCTCGTTATCAGCATAAAAACCAGCAAAACCTGTATAGTTATCTAACGTGCCATTATTAACGATGTTGGTGTGAAAACCAATTTTAGCACCATCATGTAATTGGACGTTACCTGAATTGTGAAAAGCGTTTTGTGCTGTTACTACATAAGTAGTATTAATAAATATAAAGAGCAACAGTTTTTTCATATCTCATTTTATTTGTAGGAGGTGTATAATACAACAAGGTTTTCACTACTTGCATTATTAGTTCTACTTACATTAATAGTAAAGCCGTTAGTGTTAAAAGAAGTAAGCGAAGCTGTAATTTTACCAAGGTCGTTACCGTTTTGATTACTATACCTTAAGCCTATACAGTTTGATGAAGAAGCAAACCTTGATATGTCGTTAATAGAATTACCACTACCACCAACATAAATAACTTGCTGAGTTATAGTACCACCATTATCTCTTGCAAAACCATTCATAGTACCAAATGAATTGGCTATTCCAGTATTGTTATTGCCTACACCATTATCTGTATCTAAGTTAAAAGATTCAACATTTGCGTGGGCAACAAAGGTAATTTGGGAAGGTTGAAAAGGTAATGTGTTTACAGTAATATTTCCGCTTGAGTTGATTATAAAAGTACCAGTGTATACAGTTGGGCCTAAATATACTCCACCATTTGTGCCAGTAGTGATTTGATTGTTTGCTTCTGTTGCTAATAAAGCTTTTTTTTGTACTACACCATTAACGTCTGTTGTTAAAATATCAGAAGTACTTGTAACCGTTTGAATATCTCGAACACGGAACCTTCCATTTACATCCAACTTTTCGGTAGGGTCACTTGTGTTAATCCCAACATCACCTCCATTTTCTAAGAAGAGCCTGTAATCTTCTACATTACTTTCTACAAAGTTTAAACCATCTGCCAAAAGATTCCAGTGCCATCTGGGAGTTCCTGTGTTGTCTTCAAAAGCTAAAACATCAACTCCATTAGCTTTTATAACTAAAGGATGAGTGTTAAAAACGGAAGCTTGATTAACAAGTACTTGTCCAACGTTATTGTTAAGTCTTAGTTTTTCTATATTTCCAGCTCTTAAAACTAAATCTTGGGCATCAGTCGTTCCTAAAAAATTAGTGCTAGGGTTTGTTCCATTATTTCCTGTAATAAGCCAACTATTTAATGAGGGACTATCTATCCAATCAATTCCAGTGCCTGTAGAGCTTAGTATTTGACCAGAAGTACCAGAAGAATTATTAACATCTAATAAGGTGCTGTTAAATTCGGTAGGACTTTGTAGCATAATATTACTTGGAGCAGAAAGTTCCATTGTTGTACCTGCTGAAATTAGAGAAGAAGTCCCAGAAGATATTTGCATTGTACCACCAGTAGATCTTATTTGGGTGCTATTAGTACCATTTACCTCAACACTATTACTAAATAGCTGAAAGTGATTTAGATTTTCTAATGTTAATCCAAAATTATTGATGCCACTCAAAGTACGGTCTGTTGTTAGGTTACCGTTAGCAGTATAAAAGTTTTGAGACGCTAGTATAGAAGTAATTAACTTCCATCCGTCTATAACATCATATATTTTTATTTCATTATTGGTTGTATCGAACCAAACATCATTTTCAACTGGAAGTGTAGGTGCAGTTGTAGAAGTACTAACGTTATTATTATTTACCTTTTGAATAGTTCCTTTATTATCAATAACTCTTATCTCTTGAGAAGAAACAGTATTTGAGAAAGTTATTATCAAAAGGATTGCTAATGATTTTAGAGTATTATATATGTGGTTAAGTTTAAAGATTATTGCTATCATAACTTTGTTGAACCTGAATAGAGGCTCTAAATATTCCAAAAGGTTATAGAATTTTGTTCTATCTCTTGTATTTGTGTATTATTTATGTTCGTTCTGTACATAATGAGTTCGGTAAAACTAGTCGTGGCATGATATTGAGGTTGATTACCATTAGCCCAACCTATGGTGAAATCTGTATTTAAAGTACATCTACCAGTTACATGAGCTCCATTAAATCGTTGTATTCCTCCAGATCGAGCAATTACATTAGTGTTATTTTTTATAAAAGAATATATTTCCCAAACACCAACATTTCCATTATTATTGAAAGAACGCGTACCGTTGCAACAAATACCAGGGTCAAAGTATAAATTCTGATCACTCCAGTTTACATGCGAAGACCAACGATTAGCGTTATTTAATACACCAAATGTATGTTGTGCTTTCCTGGTAGCTCTCATTACTCCTATAACTGTACCTTGGTTTCCATTATTAGTTACATCTTGAATACCGTTAGGAGTGTGAATTAATAAATGATCGTCATTTCCATCGCCTTGAAAGTGTGGGTTGTTTATATCAGGAATAAAAAGAGGCTGTCTGTTTCTTGTTACTTGCACAGCATTTCTTCCTAATCCACTTTGATCATACCATGTGTGTACAAAAACATTATTAGCTCCTCTCCATGCATTTATCGCTGCAATATCAACAATATCGTCATCACTCCAACCAAAATCTTGTTCTGCATTATCTCCAGCCCTCCTAAGCCTGATAATAGGACCATTATAATCACTTTCTAATACCCGCATAGAAAAAGCAAAACTTATATTATCTAGTTTGCCATCCAGTATGTGAAGAGGTTTCATTGTAGGGAAGTGATTATATCTAGCTATCTGTGAGTAGCTGAATAATACTATAAAAAGAAAAAATATAGTTATATATCTTTTCATGTTTACCTTTTTAAATCTCCTGTTAAATGAAATACATTTGTAGCTGTAGCTATTAAACCTATTCCAGCATCTTTACCTGCAGTTTTAAAACGAGATAATCTGTTTAGAACTGTAACACCACTAGCTCCAGTAATGGTGACATTTCCATTACCAATTTGATAAATACTTATGTTGTATCCTACTGGTAACCCTGCAGGAATTGTTAGCGTAACATCAGCAGCACTATTGAATGTGAAAACTTTTCCATTATCAGCTAGGACTAAAGTATAATTTGTTGTTTTGTTTACTACTTTAGCTAAATTAGGATCAATCCAATCAGTTCCAGTAACTGTTGAAGATAAAACTTGTCCAGCGGTGCCTGCATCATTATTACTATCTACAAAACTTTTAGCTACAGAAAGGTTTTCAAAAATTCTAACATTACTGTTTTGTAAATCAATACCGTCTCTAGCTCTTAAAGTTAAAGAACCATTGGTAGAGTTGATATTTATAAATCCTGAGTTATCAATATCAAACCTACTAAAACCTGTAAAACGTAAAGAATTTCCATCACCAGTTAAAGTTCTATTACTAGTCAAAGTGTTGTCAAAAGTGTAGATATTTTGAGTTATAGTTGATGTGATTAACTTCCAACCATCTACAGTATCATATATTTTTATTTGATTGTTGGTAGTATCGAACCAAACATCGTTTTCAACAGGAAGTGTAGGGGCTGTTGCAGAGGTAGTTACAGTATTGTTGTTAACTGTTTGTATAGTTCCTTTATTATCAATAACCCTAACTTCTTGTGCATTGATACTAAAAGTAAATAGTACCAATGCATAGGAAGTAAATATAAATAGTTTAATATGTTTAATACTATTAGAAGGCATTAAAATTATTTAATCCAGTGAACTTCAAAAAAGTCATCAGCATAAATATTCCAGTCATAAGGAGCTGTTGTTTGAGGAACAAGAGTAACTGTATCGGTAGTTAAAGTATAATCAGTCCCAGCTCTTAGTTTAGCTCCATTTCTATATACTAATACTTTAGAAGCATTCAAAGGCATGCCTGTAACTGTTATTGTAGCAGAATTAGCAGTCTCAGCTGCAGCATCAGCCGTATATTCTTCACGACCACTTTGAATTAAGTCAGTAGCTAATAACTTTTTTGTAGCACCAGTAGCTTCATCTCTAACTAAAATAGTGAAGCCAGTTCCTGTACCATGATCAGATTCAGTAGTAGCATCAGTAGAGGCTTGTAATTCACCAGCACCAGTTCCTACAGTTACTAATTCGATACCATCTAAAGCGAAAGCATTTCCATCAACATCAATGTAGGTGTTTTCATTTAAAGTACCCCCTAATTGCCATGTAGTGGTAGTTCTATTACCAGCTGTTGTTGAAGTAATAGTTGTAATACCATTATTTGATTGTAGGTATTTAATAGTACCTTTATTGTCAATTAATCTAATTGTTTCACCATCTGCATTAGCTTTAGTTATATTGGCGCTAGTAGCATCAGTTGTTTGTGCACTAACAGTACCAACTACTAAGAAACCAACGGCAAGTAGAGCTATTTTAAATTTGTTTGTAATTGTTTTCATAAATTGATAATTAAATTGTTTTTAAAATTTTGAATTGAGGATTATTATTAATAAAGTTGAACTATTCGTATTTCATCACCTGCATAGCATATAGCATCAGGTTCTATGGTAATTGTTGTAGGATTGTCTACGGTAAAATCGATTCTAACTCCGTTTCTGTATACATTAATTTTATCAGTTGTATATAATATAAGACCAGTAAATGTTACTTGTCCATCTGTAGCTGTAATTTTTGTAACGTCTTCTCTTAGTAAATTAGAACTGGTTATTTTTTTCAAAACCCCAGTGGTTCTGTCTACTGTAACTATATCGTCAGTTGTAGTATTTCCATTTTCTAAACCACTAATAGCTAATGTATTTGTAGTACTAGTTTCAATAGTGGTAGGTTGAATTAACACGCCGCCTAATTGAATAGTATTACTAGCGTTTATTAAAAGTCCGTTATTTGCAGATGGTGTTGTGTTAGACGTCACCCAAGTTGTACCATCATAAGCATAAATTATACCGGTGGTTGTATCTACATAAACATCTCCAGGTGTTGGATTGGGAGCACTGCCAGCATTAGGTGCTCCGTTACCTCTTCTTGGGTTGTTATCTATAGAAATCCAACTAGTTCCATCCCAAATACTAGTAGTGTTATTTTGAGTATTATTAATCCAAAAATCACCTACTTCATTATCTGTAGGTGCGGTGGAAGAAGTAGTAACATCAATACTTTCTCTGGTTCCTGAAGCACACAAACTTCTCCAAGTACTACCGTCATACATAAACACACAGTTTTCGTCGGTGTTAAAAACCAAAGCTCCTCGTAAAGGTTGGATAGCACTCATTTGAGCATTAGTCATTCTACTGATGACTAAAACTTTGTCTGGACTTTCTAACTCTAAAATAGAATTTGAATCTATAGAAGAAGGATTTTCTCCTACTTTTACTTGTGAAAAAGTAGGAATAATAACACAAAAAAGAAGTAAATAAAAAAATAATCTTCTTCCCATTCAGCTAAATAATTAATTGTTCTTAAGACTCGGGGGGATTCTTATAATACATGAACATGTATTCACTTACAAATATAGAAAAGATTTTTTATTTGGAGAGACGTTTAATTTTTTTTGTATACTTTTTTAATAAAATAATTTCATTAAGAAAGCTCAGAGAATCTTTGTAGGGGGTGTTAAAATTTTTGTGGTTTGTAATAGCAATAGTAAAAAGTGATTTCCAATGTGTTCTTATAGCTTTTAAGGCTTTTAAATAGGTGTAGTTTTGCGAATCGTAAATATGAGTAGGTTCTGCTATAATTCCGTTAATTTCTAGTATTTTAAAATTTATGCCTTCCTCTAATTCTTGAAAAGTATTGTATTTTAAATCAATTCGTCCATAGTACCAACCAGGAATTGATTTACTTAGTTTGTCAAAGGTGGCTGTTAGTTTATCACTTATTAAATAATTACCATTAATAAACTGAGTTCCTTTGGAATGATTTCCCACAGCTGTAAGTTTAATAACCTTATTTTTAATAGGAATTTCCATAAGTTTGTCTAGATGGATTTTGGCAAATAAATCTAGGTACAATTTGGCTCTTTCATCAGCCAAAATTAATTCTTTTAAAGTAGAGGTTCCGTCTCCAGTAACAGATAAAAAACGTTTTAGCGTTAAGGAAGAAATTTTACCTGTATCTTCTTTGGGGTTCCTGTGGTAAAATATGCCACACTCATTTTCATAGTCTAAGAACTCTTGAATAATAATATCAATAGCATATTTTTCAAGATAGTTTTTTAAGGCTTTTTTTGAGGCTATTTTTTCAACCAACAAGCCTCTAAAGCCTATATCAGGTTTAGCAATTAATGGAAAGTTGATTTTTTGTTTTTGAATATTTTTATAAACGATTTCAAAATCAGTATTTGGTTTAATTAAAACTGACTTTGGTCGGTGTTTTTCAGGAACTAATAAAATTGTTTCGTACTTACTTTCTGTGCCATTTCCTGAGCTTTTTATACATGGATTAGCAGCGCTAAAAAAAGCCAAATGTTTGGCTTTAAAAGCTAAATAAAAAGCGTATGGAAGATTAGGGAGATAAAACATAGCGGATGGCCAATGCTCCCAATCTGTTATTTTTTTTATGGAATTATTTTTAATCAAAAGTTATTTACTGAAAAGGTGATCTAATATGGTTTTAAATGTTTTAAAGCCATAATATACGGTAAATAGTATTAATAAAATACCAATTGTAAGCAAGGCGTAGGCAATAAAAATCTTTGGAGTTTCTTTAAAAGCTCGTAAAGCTTTAAACGCAACACTTAATACCAAAGGAGCAACAATTAATAAGCCTAAAAAAATAAGAAGCTTTTTTATACCTGTTTCAAAAGTGGTAGGTTTATTCATTGGTAACATTTTTTATTGCTTCACGAACACTTCCATATTTTTTTAATAGTTCACTAGCCGTTTTTTGGTCGATATTTAATTCAGAAGCTAACATTTTTTCTCCCCTATCTACTAGTTTGTTATTCGATAGTTGCATATCTACCATTTTATTTCCTTTAACTCTTCCTAATTGAATCATACTAGCTGTAGAAAGCATATTTAACACTAATTTCTGTGCTGTTCCAGCTTTCATTCGAGAGCTTCCAGTTACAAACTCAGGGCCTACAACGACTTCAATCGGAAATTGAGCAGTTAGCGCCAAAGGACTTCCTTGGTTACAGGTTATACAGCCTGTAATAATACCATTATTATTACATTCTTCTAAGGCAGAAATAACATAAGGGGTTGTGCCAGATGCAGCAATACCCACTACAACATCTTTTGATGAAACTTGATGCTCTTGTAGGTCTTTCCATCCTTGATTTGTCGAATCCTCAGCAAATTCAACAGCTTTTCTAATGGCGTAGTCACCACCAGCGATTAGTCCAATAACTAATTCGTGAGGAACACCAAAAGTAGGAGGACATTCACTAGCATCTACAATACCTAACCGACCACTAGTACCAGCACCAATATAAAACAATCGCCCTCCTTTTTTTAAGTTTAAAACAATTTGTTTTGTGAGCTTTTCTATTTGAGGAAGTGCTTTTTCTACAGCCAAAGGAACCGTTTTGTCTTCTTTATTAATGTTAAACAATAACTCTGAAAGACTCATTTTTTCTAAATTATGGTAGTTAGAATCTTGTTCGGTTGTTTTGATAAATTTCATGTTTCAAATTTACTAATTAAAAGTTTTAAGATATTAGAATGTGACGATTATAATTTTGCTGTATTGTAAACTCTGAGCTTAAGAAATAGCAATTCAGAGACAGTTGCTGGTATGCTCATTAGCTTAGGGTATTTTTAAATAAAAAAGCAGGTGATTTTATCACCTGCTTTTTTATTTTAGATAACTAATTTCATTAGATGCTTTGTAAAATTTCATTAAGAGTTTTACTAGGTTGCATAACTGCATTAGCTAAATCGTTATTAGGTTCGTAATATCCACCAATGTTTACAGTTTTTCCTTGCACTGAATTTAACTCTTCTACAATTGTTGTTTCATTTGCAGCCATTTTTGCAGCTATAGGTGTAAACTGAGCTTTTAAAGCTGAATCTTTGTCTTGAGATGCCAACGCTTCTGCCCAATACATAGCTAAATAAAAATGAGAACCTCTGTTGTCTAACTCTCCTGTTTTTCTTGATGGTCCTTTTTTATTGTCTAACAACTTATCAGTAGCATCATCTAAAGTTTCCGCTAATATCTTGGCCTTATTGTTGTCGTTAGTTTTCCCTAAATGCTCTAAAGAAACAGCTAAAGCTAAGAATTCTCCTAATGAATCCCAACGTAAGTGGTTTTCTTCAACTAATTGTTGAACATGTTTAGGAGCAGATCCACCAGCACCCGTTTCAAATAATCCACCACCGTTCATTAATGGAACGATAGATAACATTTTAGCTGAAGTTCCTAATTCTAAAATAGGAAAAAGATCTGTTAAATAATCACGTAATACATTTCCTGTTACAGAAATAGTGTCTTTTCCTTCTTTAACTCTTTCTAAAGTATATTTGGTAGCTTCTACTTGAGATAAGATTTTAATTTCTAAACCTGTAGTATCATGATCTTGTAAATACTTTTCTACTTTTTTGATAATTTCTGCATCGTGTGCTCTTTCTTTTCCTAACCAGAAAACAGCAGGAACTCCTGTAGCTCTTGCACGAGTAACCGCTAATTTTACCCAGTCTTGAATAGGAGCATCTTTTGTTTGGCACATTCTCCAAATATCACCAGCTTCAACAGTATGTGTTAATAAGGTAGTTCCGTTAGCATCAATAACTTCAACTTTTCCATCTGTAGCGATTTCAAAAGTTTTATCGTGAGAACCATATTCTTCTGCTTTTTGAGCCATTAAGCCTACGTTAGGAACCGTTCCCATTGTAGTAGGATCGAAAGCTCCATTTTTAATACAGAAATCGATAGTTTCTTGGTATAAACCAGCATAAGAACTATCAGGAATCACAGCTTTAGTATCTTGTTGTTTACCTTCTTTATTCCACATTTGTCCTGAAGTACGAATCATTGCTGGCATAGAAGCATCAATTATTACATCAGAAGGAACGTGTAAATTGGTAATTCCTTTGTCAGAATTTACCATAGCTACATCAGGATTACTAGTGTAAATAGCTTCAATATCTGCTAAAATTGCCGCTTTTTTATCAGCTGATAACTCTTCTAAATTACTTAATAAGTTACCAAATCCGTTGTTCACATCAACTCCAATTTCTTTAAAAGTATCACCGTGCTTAGCAAATAAATCTTTAAAGAAAACACGAACAGCGTGACCAAATATAATAGGGTCTGAAACCTTCATCATGGTTGCTTTCATGTGTAAAGAGAATAAAACTCCTTTATCGTTAGCATCTTTAACTTGCTCATCTAAGAAAGTTAATAGTGCTTTTTTACTCATAACAGAAGCATCAATTACTTCTTCAGCAAGTAATGATACCTTTTCTTTTAAAACAGTTTTGTTTCCGTTAGCATCTGTATGTACAATTTGTACATCAGTTGCATTAGGTACAGTAACTGATTTTTCACTGTGTGCAAAATCTCCTTCTGTCATTGTAGAAACATGAGTTTTAGAGTCAGCACTCCAAGCTCCCATTGAATGAGGATTCTTTTTTGCGTAGTTTTTTACAGCTTTTGGAGCTCTACGATCAGAGTTACCTTCACGTAAAACAGGGTTTACTGCAGAACCTTTTACTTTATTATAACGTGCTAAAACTGCTTTTTCTTCATCGGTGGTAGCTTCTTCTGGGTAGTCAGGTAAAGCATAGCCCAAAGCTTGTAATTCTTTTATTGCTGCTTTTAACTGAGGAACAGAAGCAGAAATGTTGGGAAGTTTTATAATATTAGCTTCTGGTTTTTTTGCTAAATCTCCTAAAAAAGCCAAAGCGTCTTCAACTTGTTGTTCTTTAGGTAAAAAGTCTGAGAAATTAGCAAGAATACGACCAGCAAGAGAAATATCTTTGGTTTCTACTTCTATGTTAGATGATTTTGTAAAAGCTTTTACGATTGGTAAAAACGAACGAGTAGCTAATGCGGGAGCTTCATCCGTTTTTGTGTACATAATTTTAGCAGTCTTATTCATATGTATAAGTAATAAATTAAATTGTATTTTGAAGTGACGCAAATTTAAGAATTACGGTTGAGTTTTTTGATAGTAAATTATTATTAATTAAGGTGTTTTATTGTGAATATGATAATTTAAAAAGACTAAATAGAGAATTTGTTATTAAAAATAAAAGCCATATCAAACAATTTCTTGTAATTGATATGGCTTTCTTGAAATAGTAAGAGGTACTGACTTGTATTGCTACATTATCAAATAAAAACAGTGTTTATGCTTTTTCCTTAGAAAAAGCTACATTGCTATTTCAAAAGAAGTTTCACCCTATAAATTAGATCATTTATAAAATAAAAACTTCGATGTTTTTAAACAACTTAGTTAAGCTAAACTTACACCAATAATACTTATAAACTTATAACTAGAAAACTATAAATTACGAATAACTTACAATTAATCAAAAATTAGGATGATTTTATTTAGCCTTAATTAGGTTTAAAAACAAAATATATAAAGAACGTTACTTTAAAGGTTTACTTTAGGTGATTGGTACAGTTAACTGTAATTCTGACGTCACTTTTTGTAAACTCTCTTTCAAAGATAAGGAATAATCATTTCTTTTTTGTCGTTTTAATCATTTTGTTATCAACAAGTTAAGTGTGTGGTTTTATTAACAAATATGAATAAAAAAACACTGTGAAAATCACAGTGTTTTTTAATTTCTTTTGAGAAAAAATTTTTAGCGTCTTTTTTCTTTAATTTTTGCTTTCTTACCAGTAAGACCTCTAAAGTAGTAAATACGTGCTCTACGTACTTTTCCTTTTTTGTTGATCTCAATCTTTTGGATAGTTGGTAAGTTAATAGGGAAGATACGCTCAACACCTACAGTACCAGACATTTTTCTAATAGTAAATGTTTCAGAAGCTCCACTTCCTCTTTTTTGGATAACAACTCCTCTAAAGAACTGAGTACGAACTTTGTCTCCTTCTCTAATTTCGTAGTATACTGTAATAGTATCACCAGCTGCAAATTCTGGTAATTCGTTTTTTGTTACAAATTCGTCTTGAACAAATTTTACTAAATCCATTTTCTTGTTATTTATGGTTGTATAAAAGCAACATTCACGATTTTCGTCAGAGGTTGATTTTGTGGCTGCAAATTTAGAACTTTTCTTTTGATAAAAAAAATAAATAAATCACTGATTACTAGTTAATCTAATAAATCTGGACGTATTTCTTTAGTCCTTTTGTATGCTTGTTCAGAGCGCCACTCTTCAATTTTAGGAAAATTACCTGATAATAAGACTTCTGGAACTTTCATACCTTCATATTCTGAAGGTCTTGTGTAAACAGGAGGAGATAGTAAATTATCTTGAAAACTATCGGTTAAAGCAGAAGTTTCATCGCCTAAAACTCCAGGTATTAATCGAATAACAGCATCACATAAAACAGCAGCAGCTAATTCTCCGCCAGTTAACACATAATCACCAATAGAGATTTCTTTGGTTATATATTTATCACGAACGCGTTGATCCACTCCTTTGTAATGTCCTGTTAAAATAAGTATATTTTCTTGTAATGAAAGGGTGTTTGCTGTAACTTGATTAAGGGTTTTAGCATCAGGCGTCATGTATATGATTTCATCATATGTTCTTTCAGATTGTAGTTTGTCAATGCATTTAGCTATAGGCTCAATCATTAAAACCATTCCTGCGCCTCCACCAAATTGATAATCGTCTATTTGACGATAATTACCAAAACCATATTCTCGTAGGTTATGAAAATGAACTTCAGCAAGTTCTTTATCAATAGCCCTTTTCATCATTGAGTTTTCAAATGGGCTTTTTATTAAATCGGGTTCTACCGTAATAATATCTATTCGCATGCGACAAAGATAGATGTTTTATAGGAGATATATTGTCAGAATATTTTTTTGAATTTCTTTGGAAGTTCTTTCGTGAGAGTTATGTTTTTTTTACTAAATGGGTGTGTAAAAGTGAGGGTAGATGCATGTAAAAACAATCCTTTTCCTTTTAAAATTTTATTTTCTAAAAAGTATTCTTTATCACCTAAAATGGGGTTGCCTATAGTAAATAAATGGTTACGCAATTGATGTTTTCTTCCTGTTTTAGGATGTAGCTTTACCAAGTTTAAGAAATCAAATCGAGAAGATTCAACGGATTGTATAACTTCAAAAGAAGTGACCGCATTTTTACCATCAATAGGAGTATCAATTTCTCCGCTTCTTTCCATTTTTCCAATGCAAATTGCATGGTATGTTTTTTGAATTTCTTTTTTTTCAAACAGTTGGTTTAATACAGGTATACTTTCAGTTGTTTTTCCAATGAGTAACAATCCGCTTGTTGGATAATCTAATCGATGTATGGGGCGAGGACGAGTAGCATTAAAAACAGTACTTTTTTGTAAGTTTTGTGTAAGGGCGTTATCAATTGTGGCAAAAGAATTCCCGCTAACCAAAATTCCTGCTGGTTTATGAATAATAGCTAAATAATCATCTTCAAAAAGAACTTCTAAAGGAAAATTAAAATATTTTTTCTTGAGGCAGGCTTCAGGTTCCAATAAGTTGATTGTTTCTCCTCCATTTATATATAAAGCAGTGGTAGCTGTTTTACCATTCACCTTTATAAGTCCTTTTTTAATCGCTTTTTTTATACCAGATTTAGTAAGAATGGTTTTAAAGATTCCAACAGCATATTCTTGTAACCGAATAGGAATTTTTATGTTTTTTACGATGTGAGTTTCAGAAATTTTCAAGAGGAAACACTTATTTTATTCAAAACTAAGCAAATATTTTTGGTTATCAATTACGTTACGTTCTTACCTTTTTTTTTAGCACTGATAGAAAAAAACAGGAAGCATGTTAGAAAAAAAGCGACTTTTAAATGGTAAGTCTTTGAGTATGTGTACAAAGCAAAAAGAACTCTTAAATAGTCTTTAACCAAATTTATAAGGTGTTAATTTTTTAAAAGGACACCTTGTACTTAATTAGCTTTTGAAAAAAAATCACTACATAATCGTTGCTTCAGATACGACGCATACTGTTTCAAGAATAGTAAGTGAGTTAGATGATTTGCGTGGCTATAGCACAGTTACCGTGAATTCAATTAAACTATTAAAAGAATTTTTGCACACAATTACGCCAAAACTTATCATTCTTAGTTTTAAAAATAATAACATAGAAATTAAATACTTATTTAATTCGTTTTCGAAAGTAGTAGCGCCAGTACTTTGTTTAACAAACAGGTATGAAACTGTGGATTTTTCATTAGAAAATACTCCAGTAATGATTCAAACACTTGAAAATAGTTTAGGAAGTAAACACTTATTATGCAATGTTAAAAGTATTTTATCTCTTAGTAGTGTGCATCATAAATCGAGTTTAAATACTAACAGAAATGGAGAACCATCGTTTCTTACAGAAAATAAAAATTTGGCACGTTATGTTTTAGAATTAGATCAAAAAAAAGCGTTGTTAAAAAGCATGATGGAGAGAATAAAAGAGTTAAGTTTATCAGTAGATTATCCTACTAGAGGGAGGTTGAATTCTATTATAAACAATATAAAAGTTAATACTAGAACAAATCATTGGGATGATTTTAAAGTGTATTTTGAAAATATCAATCCCGGATTTATCAAAGAGTTAACCCATAAATTCCCATGTTTAACGGTAAAGGATATTAAATACTGCTGTTATTTAAAAATGAATATGTCTAATGAAGATATAAGGTATATTTTAGGAATTAGTAAAGAAAGTGTTCGAACACATAAATATCGATTAAAGAAAAAAATGATTTTAGAAAAAAAACAAGATTTAAAAAGTTTTATTCGTTCTTTTTAAGAGAAGGAATAATTAGAAAAACAGGATACAAGTGACTCTTAAAAAGAGTCACTTTTTTATTGGATTAAAATTGGATGTCTACGTTTTGTCTATGAAAAAGTTGAAAGTTAAAAGTATGTCTATGATTTGTATATCGTTGTTTTTAGGTGGCTCTGTTTCTTGTGTTTAACTTTGGAAGTGCCAAACTAATATCCCCCGAAAAGCAATGATTTTTAAGTCGTTACAATTTACAAGCAATATGCTTAATCAGTTTTTAAAGAATAAATTCGGATTAAGTGATGATGTTGTTGTAGCGAATAATATAATAGACCAGAAGGGAGCCGTACCTATTGAAAATCAAAATAAGGTAGTTATAACATTAATTCACATAGGGCAAGAAACAGTCAAATCTTTTTACAGTAGAAATAACCAGAGTAAGAATGGAAATTATGTGCATAAGCCATTAGAAGAACGCTATAATTTGTACATATTAATATCTCCAAATTTTGAAGACTATAATGAGGTGTTAAAATTTTTAAATGCTTCCATACAATTTTTTCAAATACATACCGCGTTAGATGCTAATACTTCCTCAAGTATTCCAAAAGGTATTTCACGTTTGGAGTTTGAGTTTGAAAAAGGAGATGGTTATCAACAAATGCACAATTTATGGAGTGCATTAGGAGCCAAATATCAACCTAGTGTTATTTATAAGATGAAGCTGATTAGTATTTCCTCAAATGAAATAAAAGGCTTTACATCAGAAATTACAAGCACTTCAAATACTTCAAAAGATGTTTAAAAGCAGTTTTTATAAGATGTTTCGTGTAGAGGTAATGCATACCTATTTTGTAAATAATATATGTAAAGGTTTGGTGTATGTAGCATCAAAAGAAACGAAAGGTATTATTAAACGGTTTTCTTTAAAATTAAAAGTCATAGATAATGGCTTTGAGTTTTATACTCAAACAGAAAAAACTATAGAAGAGTTTTTAAATTATATCACGTTAACAACGGGAGAGGAGTCATTCAATTTTAATATAACAACTACAAACCAACAATTTTACCATTATACAAATTTACCAGTAAATCAATTAGGAGTTATTAAATTCAGTAGTGCTTCGGTAGAAACCAGTAATAAAGAAAAAAAGTTGATTCCAAGTTTTACAAAAAAACAAGAAGCAAACATACTATCAAGGGTTTCCATACATTTTCAAGAGTTAATAAAGCTAGATAAAAGTAAAGAATTAGCAAATTATAAAATTCAATTTAAAGCTAGAGAAACACAATGGAAATATTTTATACTAAATAATAGTAAGCAAAATTTAGGAGAACTGTCAATAACAGGAAAATCAGAGAAACAGTTTAAAGGTCCCTTTGATGTAATACTTCAAAACGGACAAAAAGCCCAAGAGTTTTCTTTAAAAGAGGGCGTATTGCCCTTGTCTGAAGTTCCGAAATACCAATTTAATTTAATAAGCAATACAAAGAAAAATGGAGAGGCTAGAACAAGGGTGATTTGTAAAGGGTTACCGGCACCCAATCCTAACACTATTGAAATAAAAAGAAGTGAATCAGAGTTGGTTGTTGTCTCTTTAATGTATGTATATGTATAAAATAAATAAGTAATGAATAAATTAAATACGTGTAAACAAAGAAACCCAATGCCTCAGGGAGCAAAGGAACCTAATGCAACTTCTGTTAACGGAATGCTAGAGTTTGATGGATACTATTGGTGGACAAATTATCCGTTCGGAATTTCAAACTCAGGATATTGGTTTAATAATCAGCAATGGGATCCGAGTTGTGCATCTGTAGATAAAGAAGGATTGCATTTAAAAATGAAAGAAACGCAATTGCCAAATGGACCTAAGCAATGGTCTTCTGTAGAGTTAGTATTGTGGGGAGAAATAGCTGATAATCCTAATACTGTAAGCAATCCTCCAAAGCGTAAATATCCGGGGTATGGAAGGTATTTAATAGCAGCACAAACAACAACAGGCAATTTTAACGATATAGCCAATAACTGCTGTTTTGGAGTGTTTACGTATCAATTTGAAAACGATGTTTCAATAATTAATAGTCATAGAGAACTGGATATGTTGGAGTGCAGTAGGTGGAATAACACTAGTGATCCAACAAATGCACAATTTACATTACAGCCTTGGGAACCCTCAGGAAATGTACATAGAATTACATTACAAGACAATGGAGAACTAACAATTGTAATGGATTGGAAAAGCCAAAATACACCTGTAGTTTATTCAATTTACTATGGTTTATATGACTTAAAGAGTTTACCAACTACACCTAATATCACTTGGACAACAGCAAAGAATCAAAATCAATACATTCCGAATGAAGGGTGTCAAACTGTGCATTTAAATTTATGGAGACAGCCACAAAATTACACTCCTTCGAAAGAACAAGAAGTAGTAATTAAAAAATTTCAGTATCAAGAAAATAACTAAAAATAACTATAACCAAATGTTTTATGAATTTATCAACCATTAAATCTCCAGGGGTTTATATCAATGAAGTAAATGCTTTTGGAAACTCAGTAGTACCTGTTGCTACTGCAGTTCCCGCATTTATTGGGTATACGCCACAAGCTATGTACGAAGGGAAATCGTACACGAATGTACCTACAAAAATTACATCGTTCGCAGATTTTCAAGCTATTTTTTGCTTGCCCAATCCACCTGCGCCCGCAGACCCTGCAAAACAATACGAACCAGAATATTATTTAGTAAAACAAGATAGTCAGCCTACAAAAGGAGACTACATGATGATTGGGAGTGATTTTTACTCAATTTTACCAGATCCTAGTACAGTTTACTACCTATATAATAGTATAAAATTGTTTTATGATAATGGAGGAGGAGATGCTTATATCGTTTCAGTTGGGGCTTACGGGACACCATCGGGAACTCCTGCAACTGTTGGTGAACACGTGGTGAATCCAAATGTGCAAATCAATCAATTAACCAATGGTTTAGCCTTGCTTAAGCAAGAGCAAGAACCAACAATGTATATATGTCCAGAGGCAACATTATTATCAGTAGAAAACAATGCCTCTTTAATGCAAGCCATGCTATTACAGTCTACAGAAATGCAAACAGCAGTATGTATTTTTGACATTATTGGTGGTGATGATCCAGATCCATTAATGTATATGGATGATATTGAGGCATTTCGTAATAGTACAGGATCTAATGGGTTAGATTATGGAACAGCTTACTATCCTTTTGTAGGAACAACAGTAATGCAATCTACAGACATTGATTATACAAATCTTTTTGGAGGAGATGTAGCAAAATTAAAAGATATTTTAAGCCCTTCTGATAATCCTAACGTGACGGTTGATGCTATTATAGCAAATATTCAAAATCCACCAAATGGAAAAGCACTAACAGTTAGTCAGTACAATAATTCGTTGCTAGTAGCGAGTCCAACATATAGCACTATCATAGCTCATGTACTACAAGATGCAAACCTATTACCACCTAGTGGAGGTATGGCAGGAGTAATAACTACGGTAGATAACCAAGTTGGACCATGGCAATCACCAGCAAATACTTCTATGGTAGACGCCGTAAACCTACCAATAAGTTTATCGGAAACACAACAAGCTGATTTAAACGTAGATGCCATTTCAGGTAAATCTATTAATGCCATTCGATTTTTTAATGGATTGGGTATTTTAATATGGGGAGCAAGAACATTGGATGGGAATAGTAAAGATTGGAGGTATTTATCAGTAAGAAGAACAATGATTTTTTTGGAGCAATCTTGTAAACTAGCAGCAAATGCTTATGTATTTGCTCCTAACGATAAGAATACATGGGAAGCAGTAAAAGCAATGATTGGAAGCTTTTTAAATGGAATATGGAAACAAGGTGGTTTACAAGGAGCAAGTGCTTCTGATGCTTTTTCAGTAGAGTGCGGTTTGGGAACAACAATGACTTCTGAAGACATTTTAAACGGTTTTATGAATGTAACAGTAAAAGTAGCAATTGTACGACCTGCCGAATTTATAGTGTTGACTTTCCAACAACAAATGGCTACCTCTAGTTAATAGAAAGACTAGGGATTTAAAACAAAAGAAATAACCAAACAAATTAATATAAATAAAAAAAGAAAATTATGGCAACAGATGACGGTAGCGTAGAAGGCGCAACATGGCCCATGCCAAAGTTCCGATTTGAAGTAGACTTAGGAACTGAATTAACAGGAGTCGCATTTCAGGAAGTATCTGGAATGGATGTAGAGAACCAAATTATAGAATATCGTAAAAGTAATAGTCCGTTGTTTTCTACAGAGAAAATGCCAGGAATTGTTAAATACGGTAATGTAACTATGAAGCGTGGAGTGTTTGTAAATGACAATACTTTTTGGGATTGGCATGCAGAAATAAAAATGAACACAATTAAACGTAGAACAGTACTTATAAAACTATTAGATGAAGGCGGTAATGTAACGATGCAATGGCAGTTAAATAATGCATGGCCAACCAAAATATCGAGTACCGATTTAAAATCTGATGGAAACGAAGTTGCTGTCGATACTATTGAGATTGCACATGAAGAACTCATTATAACAAATGGCAAATAAGAACAAGGCTAAGACAGAAGATAAAGTAGGTAAATTTCCTGTAGGCTTTTATTTTTCTGTTTCATTTGATAGTAGTGAAGGTTTGCCTTTTCAACAAGTATCAGGTCTAACCAAAGAACAAACAGTAGAAGAAGTAGCAGGAGGCGGAGAAAATAGGTTTAAATACCGCCTCCCTGCTGTTTCAGTCAGTAAAAACTTGGTGCTCAAAAGAGCACTGGTACCTAAAGGAGATGCATTAACTAAATGGTGTAAAGAAACTATAGATGGCGGTTTGGCTAAACCGATACAAACCAAAACAGTTTCAGTAAACCTTTTGAATAAGGAAGGACAAGTATCTATGAAGTGGAATTTTTATAAAGCATACCCAATTAAATATTCAATTTCTGATCTTAAATCACAAGAGAGTGAAGTTTTAATCGATACAATAGAATTGGCCTACATACATTTTACAACATCTTAACACGAGTATTAAAAGCAAACAAATGCCTGTAGAAATTAGAGAATTAGTTATAAAAACTCAAATCATTACCGAAAAAGAGCAATCTACATCTTTTGAAGAGCAAGATTTTAATGTCTTGAAAGAAGAATTGATGGAAATGTGTAAACGCATGCTTACTGAAGGAGTGAGAAAAACAAATTATAGACGATAAATTATGGGACTAGAATTTTTGAAAATAACAGGATATACTGATGAAAATTTTAGCACAGCTCTTCCGGGAGAACCTTACAAAGTAATGATCAATCCAAATTCTATAAAGTGGAATAGAAAGATTTGTTACAACGAGCAACAACCGATAGATTCTAGCAAACCTTCTCAGAAGTATAAAAACACACCTAGTGATGAATTAAGTTTTGAAATTGTAATTGATTGTACAGGGGTAGTCTTCTCAAAAAGAATTGATATGGCTAAAGAAATTAAAGCCTTAGAAGATATTGTATATACATACAATGGTAAAATTCATCGTCCTAATTATGTGAAAATTCAATGGGGAGCCAACTTATCGTTTAATAGTGTTTTAAAAACGTTTAATACTACCTATACATTGTTTAGACCAGATGGAAGTCCGCTAAGAGCAAAAATTTCATTGAGTTTTGGAGAATACGTATCAGAAAAAAAGAAAAAAAAGAAAGAAAAAAAAGAGTCACCAGATGTTACACATTTAGTAGAAGTAGTTGAAGGTGAAAGTTTACCTCAATTATGCAATAAGGTGTGGAATTCGCCCAATCATTATATACAGGTAGCAAAATATAACGGGTTAAATAAGTTTAGAAAATTAAAAGGAGGACAAGAATTAATTTTTCCTCCAATTATTAAACCTATAGTATCATGAGTGGAACAACAGACATAAAAAGTGGAGGATTGGTAACTTTTGATATAAAAGTTGACGGTAAGATAATTCCAGATACTGTTGAGGTAGAACGTATTATTGTTGAAAAATCTATAAACAGAATAGCAAGAGCGACTCTAGTAATTCTCGATGGAAATGCTGCTACTGAAGGATTTTCTGTAAGCTCCTCTACAACTTTTGTTCCAGGGAATAAAGTACAAATAGCAGTAGGTTATGACTCTGTAAATGAACCTGTTTTTGAAGGAATAATAACCAAACAAAATATACGAGTACACGGAACCACTGGCCCTACATTAGAAGTTGAATGCAGAGATGAGGCCATTCGTATGATTGTAGGACGTAAAAGCCTTACTTTCTCCAAGAAAAAAGATAGTGAAATAATTTCTTCAATTATAGGCGCATATTCAGGTTTATCAGCCGATGTAACAGCTACAAAAACCAAGTGGGCAGAACAAGTACAATACTACACAACTGATTGGGATTTTATTATGTCTAGAGCAGAAATAAATGGGATGGTGGTAACAACACTTAATGGTAAAGTAGCTGTTTTTCCACCTGATAAAGATAAAAAATCTGTGCTTGAAATTGAGTATGGAAACAACTTGTTAGAGTTCAATGCCGATTTAGATGCCATAACTCAGTTAGCTTCAGTAAAAGGGGAGTCATGGGGATTTCCTTCTCAAAAAATAACAGCAAGTTCCGCCAGTAATAATTATGCAGGAGCAGGAAACTTATCTAGTAAAAAATTATCAGAAGTAGTAGGGTTAAAAGAATTTAAAGTACAAACCACTGCACCTTTAGCAGCAGCAGATTTGACCAATTGGTCAAAAGCAACACTCCTTAAAAGTGAGTTTTCAAAAATAAGAGGAGAGGTTAAGTTTCAAGGAAGTAATAATGTAAATCCGGGAAAATATATAACGTTAACTGGCTTGGGAGATCGATTTAATGGAGATCATTTAATGTCTAATATTATACACACTATCGCAGAAGGAAATTGGATAACTGAAGTAACCGTAGGATTATCTCCTAGTTGGTTTACGGAAGAACCAGATGTAATGGCGCCTCCTGCTTCAGGATTGTTACCTGGTGTTCAAGGACTCTTTAATGCCACGGTTAAGAAGCTGTATGAAGACCCGGATAATCAATATAGGATACTAATAGATATCCCATTATTTGATTCGAAAGGACAAGGAGTTTGGGCTCGTTTAGCCAATTTTTATGCAACATCAGGAGCAGGAGCCTTTTTTTTACCTGAAGTGGGGGATGAGGTGGTGGTAGGTTTTTTAAATGAAGACCCAAGATACCCTATAATCTTAGGAAGCTTATACAGTAGCACAAAAAACAAACCCTTTAAGAGCTTAGCACCAAACCAAAAAAACACAAAGAAAGCAATTGTATCTAAACAGGGAGTTTTTATTGAGTTTGATGATGAAAATAAAGTGTTTACCATAGAAACCCCTAGTAAAAACACAGCCATTTTTAATGACAAAACAAAAGAGGTAACCATAAAAGATCAACATAGTAACAGTATTGTAATGTCTTCTAGCGGGATAGCTATTAAAAGTGCAAAAAATATTTCAATAGAAGCCACTCAAAAAGTAACAATAAAAGGAAAACAAGGGGTTGTTGTAGACAGTTCTCCAGGAGATGTTACTGTAAAAGGAACCAATATTAAACAAACAGCCAATGTTAAGTTTTCAGCCAAAGGAAACGCTCAAGCAGAATTACAAGCAGGAGCTCAAACGACCATTAAAGGAGCAATGGTAATGATTAATTAATAAAAACAAAAATATGCCACCAGCAGCAAGATTAACAGATTTTCATGAATGTCCTATGCAAACACCAGCGGTACCTTCACCCATACCACATGTTGGAGGTCCGATTGTTGGCCCAGGGCAACCAAATGTATTAATAGGAAAATTACCTGCAGCAAAAGTAGGAGATATGTTAGTATGTGTAGGGCCTCCAGATACAATTGTAAAAGGCTCTGCAACTGTAAAAATAGGAGGAATGCCAGCAGCCAGAATGGGAGACCCAACAGCACATGGTGGAAAAATAATGCTAGGAGCTTTTAATGTAATGATAGGTGGGTAATATTAATGTAAATAGAAAGAAGGAATTTTTAGGGGCAGGTTGGGCTTTCCCAGTAACATTTTCAGTAGGAAATTACCAACTTGAAATTACTAGATATGAGAATAATATTAAAGATTCTATAGAGGTAATTATGCAAACCAATTTTGGTGAACGACCTATGAATCCACAATTTGGTTCTGGTCTTCAGCAGTATTTTTTTCAAGAAATGAATGAAACTCTTAAAGCTGAAATAAAAGACACAGTAACAAATAGCTTACTAAATAATGAACCTAGAATAAGTGTTTTAAATGTTGAAGTAGAGTATATTGATGTTTTAGAGGGCCTAGTAGAGGTTACGATAGATTATGAATACAACCAAACAAATACACGACATAACTATGTATATCCTTTCTATTTAAAAGAAGGAACCAACTTGTAATAAATGAATGTAATTGACCAAAATAAAATACTTAACTCGCTAGAATTAGCGCTAGAGAATCACACTCGTTTGATTGATAGTCGAACAGAGAAAGATGATTTGAATTTTTTGGCCAACTTCGCATCGTTACTTAATTTTTATGATAAAACAAATTCAGTAAATGGAGATTGGAGTCCTTTTTTACTCAAAGATCCAGTGTTTTTAATTGCTTCAATAGCAAAGACACCTTATCAAAAAATACATTCTTTGTTCGTACAAACTTGTATAAGTTTAGAAGAGTTACTGGTGTGTAAAAAAACTACTCCAGAAGCCAACAAACAGCACAAAAGCATCGCAAATTGTTTTAACCAGTTATTTAATCAACTACTAAGTGTTTTTCATCTCGTTGAAAGATGGATTCATTATATGTTAGAATCACCCCTTACCTATAATTTAAAAAACTATACGATTAACCAAGTAAAAGAAAAGTATAGTCAGTTTTTGTGGGCACTTCTTTGGTTAAAAGAGCAACTACACATAAGCAAACAAATACAAGGCATAACTTCAGTAAACAAATATTTTTATACCACATTCAATCCAAAAATTTGGAAACAAGCTGATGTGAAAATTCCGTACTCGGAATTGCTAGCACTTGCCTATCCATTAAAAGAAAATACAGCATATGATTTTTACAATTCGTTAAAAACAACAGGAGAAATTATTTTTTCATTCTTCAATAGTATTATAGAATATTCATTTGTAGAATTTAAAAACATAAAAAAAGAGAAAAGTTTATTTCCTGATACTTTGTTACTTCAAACATTCACAGAATTGATGAAAATTTATAAAAATCAATTGAATGGACTCACAGAAAAACATTTAAGATTTTATTATAAAGACATTTTACGTCAAAAAAAACAGTTAGCTAAAGCCGATTCAGTTTTTGTATGTGCAGATTTGTCTGAAGTAAAGATTCCTTTTCAGTTAAAAAAAGATACATTATTTACAGCTGGACAGTATGCTGATGAATCAACAATTTTATTTAAAGCTATAAATAATGTTTCCTTGAATCCAGCTAGTATTTCAGAAGCATATACACTTACTCAAAAAAACAAAGAGAACGGTTTATCTAAACTCTATAAAAAGCAAGTTGAAGACGTAGGAACAGTACAAAGAAATGAAGGAGGAAACATTGAAGGTTGGAAAACGTTTGGTTCACAAAATACTCCCGAAGGAAAAGACGTACGATTAGGTTTTGCAATAGCATCTCCTGTATTACAACTAAAAGAAGGAGATAGAGAGGTACATCTAAGCTTTACTTTTTTAACTAAAGTAAATAGTCTGAGTTTTTTTAAAAGAGGAAAATATTATTTAAGCACAGAAGAAGCGTGGTATGCGCTATCTAAAGAGAATATTGAAATAACTAGCAATAGTAACAACAAATACCAAGTTCATTTTAAAATTACTCTTGGAAAAACTAGTCCTGCAATAGTCTCTTTTCAAGAAAATCCAGATGGCATAGTAAGTTCGTGGCCTATGTTTAAAATGAGTTATGATGAATTTGTGGATATCACAAACCCTCCCCAAATTAAATCGTTAGAAATAAAAGTAGCTGTAAAAGAAATAAACTCTTTTCAACTGTATAACGATTATGGATTGTTAGCAACGGAAAAACCTTTTCAACCTTTAGGTCCCACGCCCGAAAAAGACCAAAGTTTTATGATTGGCAGTTCTGAAATTTTTAGCAAGCCAGTAAAAAAATTTTCAATACAATTAAACTGGAATAATTTACCCACTGCTTTTACAAGTTACTACCAACAGTACAACAAATATTTGGCAGGTTATTATAATGACTTACCTAGTATTATTGAAGCTAAAGAAAAAAAGGAAACACCATTTTTTAGCAGAATATGGCCTTTTAATAAAAAGAAGAGAGTAATAACAACCCCCATTTACGATACGCCATTTAATGATGAGTGCTTTGAAGTAGTATTTCAATTACTTCAAAATAAAGAATGGATTCCGTTTGAAATGAATACAAGTAACTCTTTTTTAGATAGTTTACTTCTAAAAAAGAAGTCCGATACCTACAAAAGAGAATTGTTTCAAAAGATACACTATGTCAATGCCAGTATAAAAGTTAGAGATGTATTAACCATAAAAAAGCAACTAGAAGTTGATGAGTTATTTACGATTAAAGAGGTTTTAAAGGTGAGGGCGAACCTAAATATAAATGACAAATTATCGATAGAAGTTGCTCTAAAAATAAAAGGATTTTTAAAAATAGAAGAACGATTAGTTGTCAGTGATATTTTAAAAATAAAAGAAGATTTAAGTATTAATTACTTAACAAAAAATCAAGAAAAAGTAAAGGTAACCGAACTTTTTGAGTTTAATCAAGACTTAAAGGCAGCTGATGTTTTTCTATTAAATGAAAAAGTAAGCGTGGATAATACATTAGAAATTCAAAACCACTTAAAGAGTTCGAAAATAGTGTTTTATAAAAATCATAAAGTAGCCTCATTAGATTTAGAAGTTAAAAACCAACTATCTATCAATGCTCACTTAAAAATTGAAGACGTTTTTGAAGTTAATAAGAATTTGACAGTAAGCGATTTGCTAACAGCTAGAGGAAAAGAAATTGTTAGGTTAAAAAAAGACATAAATTTAAACGATTTATTAATACTACATCCAGAAAACTCAAGTACTCACATAAATTGTGTAGGAAACTTAGTTCTTGAAGATGAACTAAAAGGTACTACTAATTTTGATATTCATGGAAAGTTGCAGTTTGAAGGAGATGTGGGTATAGAACATACCATAAAGATCCAAGAAAGATTTTCTTTTCAAGAAGTTGTTAATATAAACATTCAGCGAATTGAAAAAAATGCCACAGTTCGAATAAGTAAACTTAATAGCGATAGTGTTTTTGGATCTACAAAAATTTCAAAAGTTCAAAAAGATATAAATCCTACGATTCAAAATGTACCTATAGAATTTACTGAACAAACGTCAACAGGATTTATACGTATGCAATTGATAGGTCCAAAATACGGGTTTGGATCAGCATTGTATTCAAAAATAGTTAGTGCTATAGCCTTATATAATGCCGACGGTATAGCGTTGAACTTTAAAGATGGAAAGATTAAGTACCCATTAGCTAAACCGGCAAATGAACCCTATACACCTGTTGTAGGCGTATTTAAAGGAGAATATACAAGTAGCGTAACGTATAACTTTTTACATAAAGAAAATGAATATCCATTACAATGTTTTTATTACGATGTTTTTAAAAACTATAAAGTATATGATACTAGTTTAACGAAGAAAAGAAATGCTGAGATACGAAATGGTTTCCCTGCATTGTTACCAAAAGTTGAAAATAAAGGAAACTTGTTTTTAGCATTAGAAAAAGTAAAAGCCCCCGCAGCAGTGAGTTTTTATTTTGAGCTGGCACAAAGTTATACAGTCCCAAATCACGGTAAACAAGAAATTAACTATAAATATTTAGCACAATATAGTTGGGAAGCATTGCCTTTACTTTCAGACACAACTGGTGGATTTGGTTGTTCAGGTATTGTTACCTGTAACATTCCGTCAAGTATCGCAACTACACATACCACAATGCCCAATGATAAGTATTGGATATGTATTGGAGTGAAAAACAATCCAGATGCATATTGTGAAACTACTTTTTTAAAGACAAACGGTTTTGAATTACAACGAACAGGAGAAACGTATAAAAGTACTTTGGAAAGACCAGAAATAAAGGCAGATGTAATTGAAAGTCCGTATACATCCATCCCCGAAATTGCTACCGTTGTGCAACCATTTCCTTCTTTTGGAGGAAAGATGGCTGAAACAGAAAAGCAAATGAACAAACGAGTAAGTGTACGGTTAAAAACGAAAGCTAGGGTAGTAACAAGTCAAGATTATTACAGAGAAGTCAAGGAAGTGTTTTCCGAAGTATACTACGTAAAAACGAGCTATGAAAACCAGCTAAAGAAAACGATGGTATATGTAGTTAAAAAAAGTCAAAAAAGTACCGATTCAATGGCGTTCAGACCTCTCGTAAATCAATGTTATCAAGAAAAAATACACACATATTTAGAACATAGAGCTTCTGGGTTTGCTAATATTCAGGTAAGTAATTTTGAATTGATTTATGTCAAAATAAAAGGAGAAGTTAAAGTTGTTGCTGGGTACGAACCTAAAGGAGTGGCTCAGAAAATAAATACAGGTATTAATGTTTTTTTATCACCTTGGATAACGACTTCACAAAAACAAATAACCATCAATAAAGGAGTGAGTGTTGCCCAGCTTTCCGAGTTTATAAAGAGCTTTAAAGAAGTTGAGAATATTACATTTTTAGAATTTTATCTAGGAAAAAAAGAGCACGACTCTGGAAAAATTATATACAAAAGCATGCCCTATCATGCGGTAAGTGTTTTAGATATAAAACTATCAAACTTACTAGTCCCATCATTAAATAACACAGAAATAATTTACATGTAATGGAAGCATTGAATTGTATAGAAAATACCAGATTACCTATAGAACTTAACTTTGAAGAGCTCAAAGCATTGGGACTTGCTTATATTCAAAAAAACAACAATAATACTTGGACGAATCTTAATCCAAGTGATCCAGGAGTTACGATTTTAGATCAGTTGTGCTTTGCTTTAACGGAATTGGGATACTGTACTAATTTTTCAATCAAAGATATTTTAACCGATAAGAACGGAGAGTTAATAGTAAAAAATCAATTTTATCTACCAGAAAATATACTAACAACATCGCCAGTTACAATTAATGATTTTAGAAAATATGTGGTTGATCAAGTAAAAGAACTAGTAAACTTACAAATAAGCCCTCTGCAAAGTCAGCATAATGTTTACAAGGTAGAAGTACTGATAAATCGAAGAATTGATAAAAACAAACAGGTTGAAATACTTTTTCCCAATAATGAAGAAAAAGAAGGAACTAAAAAGAGTCAAGAAGCCATTATTTTAGAACATACTTTTTTTGTTCTGAATTCTTGTAGAAACCTAGGAGAATTGTTTTTGTATCCAACTTCTCTTAGCACTAAAAAGCATCAGGTATATGGAGAGCTAGAAATAGAAAACGGACATGATGTAAATAGTATTTTAATAGAAATAGAAACAGCAATAAACAACTATGTATTTCCAAAGTTAATTCAAGCAGGATATAATGAGTTAAAGGAAGAAGAAACGACAAATACTATTTTTAATGGACCAAAATTAACTAATGGATGGATTGCAGAAAGTAACATGCTTCCAAAGAAAAACAGAGTTCAAGCTTATGAATTAACAAAAGTTATTCAATCGATAAAAGGAGTGTTGTCCATTTCAAATGTGTCATTTGGAGGTACTGAGACAATGTATGAAGTATGTTCTTCTGAGGATGAAATATTGGTGTTTGGTTTTATTGATTCATCAGAGAATAAAAGCAACAGTTTGCAGGTTTTTACAAAAGGAAAAGATATCAGTGCTAGTATAAAAGCTTCCGTTGTAAAAGAATTATCAGGATCAGACGATGCTAATAGTCAAATTAGTAAAGTGTCTACGGTTAAAATGGCTCCAGCGTTACCCAAAGGAACCTATAGAGATATTAATAGTTATTATTCTATTCAAAATACATTTCCAAGCATCTACACTGTGGGTAATGAAGGAGTAAGTGCTAATGCAACTGCTTTTCAAATAGCACAATCTAGACAGCTAAAAGGATATTTAACATTGTTCGATCAAGTATTAACTAATCAGTTTATGCAACTGGCTAGTATTAATAAGCTATTTTCTTTTGAAAACGCTGTAACAGGAGCACCCGCTGATGAAGAACAATTTTATAGTGTTCAAACAGCTTTTGAAAAAGAACATCCTGAGTATCCATCACCTTTTGTTTGTTTTTCACCAACCTACTATTATCAATCATTGTATAAGGAGGTTCCTCATATACGTCCTTTACTACGCAATTTTAAAAAGCATGAGTTCGGTTATGAAATTCAACCTATTACACAAACAGTAAATAATAGTTGGGAAAAGTATCAAAATGATCCTTATAACTCTTATATGTGGGGATTGATGTCTTTTATGGAAGATGAAGAGGTAAATTTAGAAAGAAGAAACAAAATACTAAATCATTTATTGGCAAGACATGGTGAGTCGCCAATATTAATAGATACTATTATTGAAGGCACGGTGTATTCGGGAAATTCGCAAAAAGATAAAGTCATTATCAAAAGCTTGTATTTGCAAAATTTAGGGCTTTTATCGTATTACAGAACCAAAGCATATAATTTCATAGGGGCCTCACCATTAACAATAAATTATATAGAACACTCTTATGAGTTACCAGAGAAAGAATATAAAGAGCTGCAAAAAAAGCTAATTCAGGGAAATCAAAAAAACTTCATTTTTGATACTCTTAACGTAGAAAAAGAGCAAAAAATAACCCAAATAGATTTTACAGATTTTTCGGCAATAGAGCTAAAATTAAATCTACTATTTGCTTTGAATATTTATTATCAAGATTACTTGATAAACTATAACGATGCCTATGCGTATTGGTTGATTACACAACGAAAAGGTTTTTTATGTATAGAAACTAATTTGCTAAAAGAGTCGGCAGATTATGAAATAATAATTACGGAAGATTTTACAGGAGAATTATACTGGAAACTAGGTCAAAAACTAACGTATAATGAACTTTTAAAATTAGAGCTTTTGCTAAAAAAGCAAATTGGCTTTGCAGAATTAAAAAAAATATATCCCCTCGTAAAAGTGGAAAAAAGCTACTGTAAGAAAAGTGCTTTTCTAAACATAGAGCATTCTGTGTACAAATGGCTAGTTAAAATACCTTTAGAAGAATATTCATTACCAATAACAGCTTCGTTTTTTGATAATGAACTTCTGTTAATTTTTCCTGATTTTTTTGAAGGGACTTCGAGTTTTAAAATTTCAGATTTTAAAAATAGGCTGTCTTGTTTTTTAGAAAGTGAACTACCAGTACAAGTAACGACAAAGAACTTTTTTGTGAAAAACAATTTACTCAAAGAGTTAATAGTTGCGTATGCAAAATGGTATAATAATTTACGTTTTAATCAAGAAAATGGTGAATTACATGGTGCCGATTTAACAATTAGTGCAAGAAAGTTGATTAAAATACTAGTTAAATTAAATGGATTAGATCGTGATTAAAAACAACAATCATATCATAGCACGTTGCTATTGGAGTACTTCTTTTAATGATAAAGACAAGGGGGTAGAACTTCAAAATGCGATTAGTAACTGGAGTGAGCATCACATGCCTAGAAAAATAAAGAGTGTTTTTGATGTTGTATGTCCAGAAGAGCAAACTCTTAAAATTAAAAGTTTAGAACTCGATTTAGGAGTTATAAGGTATAAAAATTTACAAGAAGATTTACATCTGAAATTAAAAGAGCAACTGCTATTAAAACTTAGCGATATTTTAATGCATCCAAACAAATATGCCCAAAGTATTGAAGTTGTGACAAAAGAGAGTACCCATTTAGCAACGTTAAAATACTTTTTATTAAAAGGTGTCATGCCTTGGAACTATCAAAAAATAAAAGGATCGATTAATGAAATTTTTGAACATCAGTTGTTGCATAACAAGTATGAAATGATGCACATGATAAAGGTAGTTGGGATTCATGAATATGTGAGAAAAAGAATAGCGTGGCAGTTAAAAGAAGAAAATGTTAAAGAGATTATTAAGAGCTTAGAAAGAAGTAATGACAATTATATTATAGAGTTTTCTGAAGAGTTTGTGAAAGTCCAAGAACGAGAAGCCATGGTTAAAACAGGACTTCATGATTTTAAAAAGAATTTACTGTTTTGGATTCTCAATTACCTATTTGTAGAAAGAGGAACCATGTTTAATAAAATAGAATTTGTACAAAGCAATATTGAGCAAATGGCAAAGCATTTTAACATGGAATACCTCGAACTCTTTGCGCTGATTGAGGAGGCTGTTGATAAAGTACACGAGCATTCGTATGTTAAAAACAATTTTATTTTAATTCTTTCTATTCTTTCTCAAAAGCAGCAAAATACTTTTTATAAAAATCCTTCAACTAAAAAGCAAATAGAAAAGCAATGGCAGTTGTTAGAGCATTTATTACAATTAGCTAACAATCGTAATACACCGCATCAAAAAAAGCAACTCGAAGAACTCATACATCATTTATCAATCAAAAATCCAGTTCGGTTTAAAGAAATAATTACCTCATTGAATAAGAATTCATTAAATGAAGTAGCACTTAGTAACAATATATCAAAAGAGTCTTTGCAAATACTATTTGAAACACTGTCTCCTACCTGCGCGGAAAAAATAATAAATCAGATAGCATTTTTGGAGAAATTAGAATTAGAAAAACATTTTAAGACGTCAAAAAGATGGTTGCTTTCGAAAGGAATTCAGTATTTGAAAAAGAAAAATGGAGTATTTTCAAGTAAAGAATTTTCGAACTATATCATAACAGAACTGAATAAAACTCAAAGAACATCAAAAATAAAAATTTTTGAAAAGATATTAAATACTCCAATTTTAACAACAGATAAAAGCACTGAAACGTTGAGTGTTTTTAAAGAGTTAAAACAGCTATACAGGTTAGAGCTAACCAAAGAGATCCCTGTTTTTTCCGAAGAAAAACTGATGGAAATTCTTAATGAATTAGAAACTGGTTCGAAAAAAAGAAAAGAAGGAAACGTTAAAGAAAAATATTATAAAATTCTTCGTGTATGGCTTAAAGAAGATCCAAAATCTTTATGGAAAATATTGAAAGCTTATGAAAAGCAAAAATTTGTTAAAGAATTACTACTTGAATTACTAGACGATATCACAACAGTTATTCCGCTATTTAAAAAAGTATTTCCCAAACAGTATGAGATACTAACCAAACTAGAACTTAGTATTGATGAGGTTGTTCGTAGAAACTCGATGTTATCTCAAAATCTACAAACCGTAAAAAAGCTAGTATTATTTGAAGGAATAAAAATCTTAATAACCAAACAAAAACTAGATACCACTTCTTTTATAAAACTAGTTTTAGTACGAGTGAGTATTCAAAAAGAACAATTAAATAATAAATTGTATGAAGAGTTAATTGTCAGCGCTGTATCCTCATTTTTAGAAGAGCGTCAAGAGTTTTCAAATGCTCAAAAGAGAGAGTTGAAAATACTTGTTCGTACAATGAAGGTATCGTCTAAACTAGAGGAGTTAACTAGGTATATAAAAGAGCATCATAACAAACAAAAAGAGGTAGCAGGAATCTTAACTCTTTTGATTCGCGAGAAAAAGATAAATACGAATGACTTTAAAAAACATGAAACTATAATAAGTCAATACTTATTAAGAGAGGGAGGGATATTGCAAGAAAACTTAATAAAAGAGTACCAAGAAAAAAGAAATCGACTTTATAAGAGCTACACAACTTTAGAACTCGAGAAAATCATTACAGAAATTTATTGGTTAAGTATCGCAGACTATCAAAGTTATAAAGGAGATAAAGCAAAATTTGAAACACTCTTTAAGAGGTCCGTTTTACAGTTTTTAGGTGCTTATAAGAGAGAAAAAAAGCAAATACAAAAAAACAAAAAACGGTTTATAGAAGAAAAAACAGTAATGAATCGTGTAAAGCTAAAAAGAGAAACCTTTTTAGTAAAAGAAGTAGTATTTCATGTAAAAGAAGCGATTCAAAAAGGAGTTCTGGAAATCGTTATAAAAAAGAAAAAACTGCAATTAGAAGAAGTACTGCTTTTACTTCTAGAAGAATGTCCAGTATTGGTATTTGAGCTATTAAAGGATAAATCTATAAGAGTCAACCAACTTGAAAAGCTACAATTAATTATTTCTTTCAAACAGTTTACCGCATTAATTGTACGAAATGTAGTAAATAATAGCCTTAGTAGTGTCATGAAAGATGGTTTAATATTATACTGTTTGCTGGAGGAGTTAGCTGAAGTGACAAAAGAAATAGAAGCCAAATTTTGGAATAGCATTATACAACTAATTAGAGGAAGTAAGGAAAGAAAAGAATTAAAAAAGTTAGTTAGGGTAGTTCTGGAAGAGTTTTCAAAGAAAGAAATAAAAGCTTTGGAAGTAGTACATGTTATAAAAGATAAAAGTATGGAAATATCCAGTGTTTTACGAGAACTATTGGAGGAAGATAGCTTCGCATTTGAGTTGTTAGAGAAACCAATTAAAGAAAAGTATGAGTTTGAAATTATCACATCAAAATACAAAGCCGCTAGTTTAGAAAAACTGGTAACATCTTTATGTGTAGAAAGGAAAATACCGTCTTGGTTTTTACACACAACACCAATCACATTTGAGGAAGTATTGAATGACATTTTAAGAAATAGCCCGTTAACAATAGTATCAGTATTAAGAAGAAAAGCAATAACCGATACTCAACTGTATAAACTGGCTGAAAAAATAGAGGTTTTAACTCTAATTAAAATATTAAAAGAATTATATCCTAATCAACAAATCCAGTTAACAGCTATAGAGAAATTGCACAAGGCAATAAGAGCTATTTCAATAAAAAATATTAAGGCAGAAGAAATTCAGCAAATACTTCTAAAAAAAGTACTAAAAAGCTGGGTAACTTCTAATTGGAAGCTTATAGGAGCAGCTTCAATATGGAAAGAATTGTTATGGGAAGTGTGTACTAAGAAAGATGTAGAGGAATCTCTTTTTTTAGAGGCCTTAGAGAGTGTGAAAATACAATTACCAATGCAGTTACAAATGAGTTATAATGAATTGGGAAAATCGGAAAAAATTAAAAAAACAACTCAAAAAAAAGTGGATAAACAAGAAAATACAAACCAACAAAGTGAAGCTAGATTAGCTGTTGGTATAGCCGTTCCAAATGCAGGAGTAGTATTGTTGAACAGTTACTTTTTAATACTATTTGAGCGACTCAAACTGGTAGAAGATAACAGCTTTGTTTCAGATGAAGCTCGTTTAGATGCCATTCATTATTTACAATATATAGTAACAGGAATGACCAAGACTGAAGAATCTTTTTTAGCACTGAATAAAGTACTATGTGGTGTTTCGTTGTCTCAACCGATACGTGAAGAAATACAAATGTTAAGTGAACATAAGCATTTAATAGAAGGGCTTATTGAAGCGGGTATTGGGTATTGGAGTGCTATTGGAGCAACTTCAATACAAGGCTTTAGAGGAAACTGGTTGGTGCGTAATGGCGTTTTAAGAGAAGAGGAAGATCGTTGGAGTTTGATAGTTGAAAAAAGGCCGTATGATATTTTGATGTTAAAATCTCCTTTTTCTTTTTCTATTATAAAATTACCATGGATGCCAAAGCCACTTCATGTAACGTGGCCTTTTTAAAGAAAAAAAGAGGAGCTAAATGCTCGGTAGAGCGATAAAATAAATAATAACCTAAACCAAATTTTATGAATTCTTACAATGAAAATCTGCATTCTAGTGTCGTTTCGGCATTGAATGAGCAGGAATTAAAACTTCAGAAAACAAAAGCCACTCTTGACGCTTCGATGTTTTCACTATACTATGCTGAAGGAGCTCGAATAACCGCAGCTGAAAACTTACATAAAGCTAATGAGCAATTCAACTTTCAACAATTAGTAAAAGAACAAGCAGTTATTGATAGCGATTTAGCTACCAATGTATTAGCATCTGCTAATTTAGGAAATGAATTAGTAGCAAAGTCGGTAACAAATACTTCTGTTGCTGCGGCCAATGTACAAATAGCGTCCAATGCTATTTTAAAACTAGCAAGTGATACAGGAAGTATTTTTAGTATGGTTAATGCGGCCGATTACGGTACAGAAATTTACGATCAAAGCAAGGAAGCCTATGAGTTGATGAACAAAACAGCGTATTTAGCAGAGCAAACTTCACAATATAGCATGGAAGCTTCAACTTTAATAGCAGAAGTACCTTCCAACACACTATCTAAAAAAGCGCAAACAACAGACGCTTCTATTAAAAGTTTGTTAGAAGCAGTTACAACTAACTTTAATACAGCTTCAGCTAACGTAGCAGCCTCATCAGCATCACTTGCAGGTACAAACTCAAAAGAAAAAGTAGCAGAAGGAACTTTAGAAAACACAAATACAGTTTATAATTCTGAGGTACAGGCCTACGCTTTGTACAATAAAGAGTTGAACTTAAACTTGTTAGTGAAAGTACCTGATGTGGTTGGGGAACGAAGTAATTATAAAGTGAGTTTTAACAGCTACCAAAGTCCATTTACGAACAAAAGAAAAGGAGGATACCCCGTAAAAGGTTATTATATCTTTTTAGTAAAAAATGACAGGAAAGATACTTTTTCAATTTCAGATGCAGAAGCATTAATTTTAACGGAACCAACTTCTAAGAGGTATGTAGAAATGCCAAGTGAAAGAAGTGCAAAAAATGAAATAGATATTTACCAATCGCAGTTAAAAGATGTCGATGGTGCATCTATGGAGTTAGGAGAAAACTATGTAGTATTTGTTTTTGCATTGCTAAATAATGAATACAAGAAACTACTAAACACTTTTGATGATTATTTATCGGCACCGTCAGCTGTGTTTAGCTTAACAAAACAATTGGCTGCTCCAGCTTCAGAAACAATTAAGGTGGTAGAAAATAAAATGATATTTCACATTGATGAAAATGATGGTAATGAAGTAGAATACCGTTGTATGTTTTTACCAAATAATAAGAAGTTTGTAAAAGGATTATTAACTGTAGAAGGGTTGAAAACAATTGAAAGTGAAACAAGGAAGTTAGAAAGAATAGCCGATAAGTATGATCCAATTATAGCGAAGTTAGAATCGGAAATAAACAACCTTACTTCAGAAAAAGGAGGTGTTGAAGATTTGTTGCTAACAAATCAAGAAGAGCTGTCATCAGATGATTTAGAAACAAAAGAACTTAAAAAGTTAAAAGACGAGCGTAAAAAGCTAAAATTAGATCAGGATAAAACTACTTCGCAAATAGCAAAGTTAGAAAAAGAGTTAAAAATAGTTGAACGCAGAAAGCAACAAGCAATCAATAGCATTGAAACACCAAAACATATTCAACCAGGATTCTTTTTTAATTACACAGTTGCTTCTGGGTTGAATATAGAAACCTATTCGCTTGCTCAGAAAACGGATAAAGAAAATGAATGGGAGGTTGAAATAACAACAAGTACCACAGATAATTTTGGGAATCGATTGCATGAAGATGATAAATATATTCCAGTAGTATTAGCAATGCCTGATGAAGGAGAAGTAGTGAATAAACAGATTGTTGGAGCGTTATCAGACTTTCAAAAAACCAAAGACTTTACTTATACACCTAAAAAATAAAACGAACCATGGCAACATTAAATATAATTAACACGATTCCTAATAGATACGGAATTACAGAAAAAAAGAAATCAGAATTAGATGCATTAACCAATCAAGTTTTGTATGCACAAGACAGAGTTGAACAATTACAAGCTATTGTAAATTCACTAACAGAAAAATCACAATTATTGCAGACGCAGTTAGCTACTGAGAAAGCAAATAAAGGTTTAGCGTTAAGCAATAAAGAGTTGTTAGATCAAGTAGTAGATAATGTAATTGATTTGCTAACAGCCTCTCATGGTGCTTTTGATAAAGTGGTGTATTCAGATTCAAAAATTAAGGAAGTTTCTAATAGTATCAAAAACGTTACAGATAAGTTGATTTACTCCGCGGAAGTAGTTAATAAATTATCAAATTTAGTAATCAGAAAAAAAGCACAAAACCCATTGATTTCTGATGAATTAATAACGATGGTTACCAATGCAGGAAAAGATGCTAATAATGCAGTAGCATTAACACTAACAGCATTAAACTCAGTGTTTGCTTCACAGGCAACTACAGTAGAATCAGAAGGAACTATGTCGTTAGAGTATTTATATGCAATTAAGTTGTACGAGTTTATTACGGGAGAAGACCTATCAGATGATCCTGCTGATGAAACTTCAAAAAAGATACTTAACATATTAGATAAAATTAGGCTTAATAAGAGAAAAATTATCATCATCGAAGAAGAAACTATTGTGAATGAGCCAGAAAAGGCAAGTATTAAAGAGTTGATATACAAAGCCTATAATAGAGCATCTTTAAGATACAAGCAAGTATTAACAGCTAGTAATGATGCTGCGAAACAGCTTAGTGAAGCAGAAACGGCTTTAAGCAAAGAAATGGGGGTTTTAAACTCATTGCAATCGGGATTAGCAGCAGCAAATGCAGCAGCTTTAGCTTCTTAATGTTAAATGAAAAAGGTAAGAGATTGTCTTTATGATAATTTTATTATAAAGGCAACCTCTTTTTAATAGATAACTAGTTAGAATGTATCTCAATAAAAAGAACCTTAAAGTAGGTAAGGCTTCGACAAATGTGCTAGATAGAGCCGGGACTAAGGCGTTTCAGTTGGTAGACAATAGAAAAGGCTTAGAATCAGAGAATATAATTCAGAAAATGCATAGCGATTCTGAAGATGGTTATGAAGGTGATTTTGAAGATGATTCTGAAAATGAGTATGAACCAGAATCAGAGGATGAAAGGATTGATTCAGAAGAAATTTTTTATGATAAACCATATAGAGGCTCTCGTTTTTTTTACACAAGCAAAGATCAAGACACTAGAAAGAATCTTATTGAGCGTCAAACAGGTTCTGATGGAGAATTACATTCAGGATTTTATGGCGATGGTCCTGTGATAAAATTAGATAGTAAAGGAAGAGAGATAAGAGAACATAATAAGAAATCAACAAAGAACAAACAGCCGGATATAGATCATATCATAGATTTTGTGGCTATTGATGATGAAGTTAATAAATACGATGATAGTGATCTTTCATCAGATGAAACAGAAGAGTTTAAAAACTACTTATATAATTTTGAAGGTAATTTAGAGATTTTATCAAAAAGTGCTCACAAATCTAAAAGAAGGTATACACGAGAAACAGTAACAAAAAAAATAAGTAAAGAAGCTAGAGAACTTGTAAAAGAACAAAGGAAAAATTTTAAAACAGATGTTAAAGCTCAAAAAAGATTAAAAGGTAGACGTAAAAAGTCAAAAAAAAAGCTAGTCAAAAAGTAAAACCATTACAGTACACATAACTTTATAAAAACATTATAACCATGAAAAATATCACCAAAAAGTTTTACATCGATTTTTATAATAGAACTAATGGTTTTATTCCTTCAAAACCATTAAATCAACACATATACCCGGGTGATTTTTTTCAAATACACAAAGGAGAAGTGATTGTATTGGGTAATATTTTTAAAAACAACATTGTAGCTATTGATGAAGTAGAGTTAGAATATGGAATAGAGCTCAGCTCATATAATTGGAATTTTAGTAATGGAGTTACAAAACCATACTCTGGTAGAGATAGCGGTAAAAATCCTATTGAAGGAAACTTTGGTTATAGTAAGCAAATACTAGCTTTTCAAGAGTTTGGAAGCTTTTTTTTTACAAGCGAACAACCAGAGGCGGTTAGAATTTTAAATTGGAACGAAATAGCTTCAGAATTAATCATCAAACTTACACAAGTTTTGTATTCTTTTAGAGAACTGTATGTCGTTACAGAGAGTGTAACTACCAACGCTTGGGCATTAGCAGTTTCAGGATCTGATAAAGGAGAGTTAGAAATAGCTTCAGAAGCAGAGAGTTCAGGATTAATTGAACTATTTGGAAAAGCAAGTTCAAAAACAATTCAAGCAAGAGACATAGAATACTATAACAGGGAAAACAAAAGAATTCCGTCTTTTTTTAAAGCAAAGAAACTCATAGTACAACCAGAAAAGCTAGAAGTTTTTATAAGTAATTTAATAAGAGAAAGAACTGGTGTAATAGATTGGGCAAATCGTATGTTTAAAAATAGCTTTCATAATGAAACATTTACTGTTGCTATTCCTAAAAATAAACCGATATCTGTATTAGATATGCTACAAGCAAATCAGTTAAATCCGAACACAGCATTACAATATTTTACATGGGAAAATGCGAGTTTAGATGATGTAGAAAAATTATTTATTTCTTATGGAGATTAAAAATAACATACAAGCGTTATATAATGAAGTTTTGTGGTTACAAGAAGTCATACATAATGTTATAAGTACTTATTTAGAGCATGAAGGGGAAAGACCTCATTGGACACAAATACCACAACCCAATATAAGAAAAGAAGAATCCACTTACGCTGAATGTGTACAAGCATGGGAACTAAATAGCTATCAGAGATTAGCATTAGCATTGGCGCTAGCTCCGCAATTAAAACCAGAAATTTTAGATGTTTTCTTTGGGAGGAATAAAATTTATGATCGTGGTTTTACAGAATTTGGCGGAGTAATAGAAAAGAATCATAGCGGTTTTTTACCTACAGGGCAAACATTACTATTTTTAATTACTGCAACAGAACCACATTTAAGAAATAAGGTTATAGAAATTTTTAGCAAGGAAAACATCCTCATAAAAGAACAAGTAATATGTATTGAAGAAACAGAAAGTTTTATACCTGAGTATAATGGAATATTAGCTTTTAGCAAACGATGGTTTCACTTTTTTGTTACTGGAGAAAAACCAAAACTAGAGCATAGTAGTAGTTTTCCTGCTCAAAAAATTACAACCCATTTAGAATGGGAAGATGTGGTTTTGAACGATGTGGTAATGGATCAGGTATTAGAATTAAAATCATGGTTGCAACATGGAAACACTTTGATGAAGGAATGGGAATTGTTTAAAAAAATTAAACCAGGCTATAGGGCGCTTTTTTATGGTCCACCTGGAACAGGAAAAACCTTAACGGTTTCTCTGTTAGGAAAAGTATCAAAACGAGAAGTATATCGGGTAGATTTATCGATGATTGTTTCAAAATATATTGGAGAAACTGAGAAAAACTTATCAAAAATTTTCGATATCGCGCAGTACAAAGATTGGATACTCTTTTTTGATGAAGCAGATGCACTGTTTGGAAAACGTACAGAAGCTACTAGCTCTAATGATCGGCATGCCAATCAACAAACATCTTATTTGTTACAGCGAATAGAAGACTTCCCTGGAGTAGTTATTTTGGCTTCCAATTTAAAAGGAAACATGGATGCTGCTTTTACCAGAAGGTTTCAATCCATGATTCATTTTAGCATGCCAGAAGTTAATGAGCGCTATCAATTATGGAAAAATGCTTTTTCAGGAAAATGTACACTGCATCCAAATATAGATGTGTGGAAAATAGCGGAAGCATATGAATTGGCGGGGGGAGCAATAATTAATGTACTCCGTTTTTGTGCTTTATCGGCTATTACCCGTAATGATACAGTAGTTACAAAAGAAGAACTTTTAGAAGGAATTCGAAAAGAGTTTAAAAAAGAGAATAAGACAATAACTATTTTCTAAGATGGGAGAATATATAAAACATAAGAAAGAAAAAGAATCAAACATTTTTCAAAGAAGAGAAGGTAATGGAAGTTTTCTAGAAGATAATAGAGGTCAAAATTTACCACCCATTCAAAGAGGCAAAAAAAATAAAAATGACGATAGTGAAGATGATTATCAACCACCATGGGCGAAAAAACAAAAAACATTTGCATTTACAGCAGATAAACCTACTAAACTGATCAAAAAAACAGCTCATAAAAGAAAACATTATGACAAAGAAAAATATGATGCAGTTTATACATGTCCAGCCTGTAGGAGACCTCTAGGATATATAAATAAAGGGTCTCAAAAAATGAATTTGACTAAGTTTTCTTATACAAGTAAGAATAATAATTTAAAAAGTCAAAGGGCATTAACATTAGATCATTCCCCGCCTTGGGCAGGAAGACTACGTAAATTAGAAAGCAGAAATGCTACGGATCAAGAAATGAAAGATGATTATAATGATGAAGATAGACTAAGAGCTTTATGTAAAAAATGCAATGAAAGTCATAAATACGAAAGTACAAAGCATATAGATTATGAGAGTGACGATGATGAAGAAGGATATATGACAGATAGTGAGGAGCCAGAAAATTCAGGATTTTACGCTCCTTTCAGATATAAGAAAGATGATGATGATAGTGCTGGAGGAGGAGGAGGTATCTTAGCTTAGAAAAATCTTTTAAATAACAACATCAACTTATGGAATACAAGAAAGAAAAAATAATTCAGCAAAAGAATAATGACTGGGAAAGAGTAGGCAAAAATGCAATACAATTAAAAGATAATCGCTCAAGATTTAGTGATTCACAGTCTACCAATATAACACAATTAAAAGAAAAAACACCAACCAATGTAACTCAGTTAGTAGAAGAAACTTCCAAACCTTTTTGGGTTCCGGGACCAGGAAAAGGTTTTATACCATTTATGGGAGCACAGTTTGATGGAGCTTATAGAGATCCGCAACATAAAAAGTTATTAGATGATATACCGGAGGATCAATGTCCTGTAAAAACATTTCACCAAGAAAATGATTATGCCGCAAGGTTTCCTTATGAAGGATCAAAAAGTAAGCTTGGAGATACTGGAATTAAAGCACACCGTATTTACAATAGGGTTAAAAACTTATTTAATTTCGGGGAATAACTGTAAAAAAAAAAGTTTGTTATGTATACAAATAGTAAAAAGTTTGAAAACAATAAAAACATAGATTTTGTTGCACAAAAAAGAAGTAAAGGTGTTTGTTATACAGACAATAGGTCAGTTATAAGGATAGAAAATAATTCTTTTTCGAGTAGAAAAGATATTCAAAAAAAATCTTTTAATGAAACTGTATCGAAAGAACCTGTAGGAAATGAATCATGGCTTATAGGTGAGTCATCAATACATGGTAAAGGTGTAATAGCAGGCAAAAAATTAAATAAAGAGAAAGAGTTAGGAAAGGTAGCAACCTTAAATGAAAAGAATATTAATATCACCTCTAATTTTGGTTCTTTAATTAATCATCAATCAATGAAGAAAGCAAATGCTAAAATAAATAAAAAAGGTAGCGATTTTTTTCTAAAGACGGAGAGAACTATTCATCAAGGAGAAGAAATAACGACCGATTATGATTCTGCCGGGCCTTATTTTGCTAAAAGTAAGTCAAATTTTAAAGAAGTTTAGATTCGTATAAATGAGAATTCAAGAATGAAAGTTAGATGAAATCATTGAAACTTTCAAAGTATTAATTAAAAGAGAATAATTTCATGAAAGAACAATCTCATATTTCAAAGAATAAAACAAACAACTCTATTAAGCAGTCATCTAGTGAATATGTAGGTCAAAGAAAAGAAGCTACTTCTAAGGGATGTATTTTGACGGATAACCGATCTAATTTTACTGTACAGAAAAAAGAAAATAACACAGGACTTCCTGACACATTAAAATCAGGAATAGAAAATATATCCGGCTATTCGATGGATGATGTCAACGTACATTACAACTCTAGCAAACCAGCACAGCTCAATGCCCATGCCTATGCTCAAGGAACGGATATTCATATAGCAAGCGGGCAAGAGAAACATTTAGCACATGAAACATGGCATGTGGTACAGCAAAAACAAGGAAGGGTTCAACCAACAATGTCTATAGACGGAACTCAAATAAATGATAACGTAGGATTGGAAAATGAAGCAGATATAATGGGTGCAAAAGCACTTCAAATGAAAAAAAAACAAGGTTCTACAATACAAAAAAAAAACAACTATAAAGCTAATCATAAAGAAATAGTTCAAAGAAGTTTTATGAACAGATTTCGACGCGCTTTTGGAATAACCCAACATGAAAAAAATGAAGGGCAAAGGTTATTGCAAGATCCTCAAATGTCTCCTTTAAACATGGAAGTTGATTTAGAAGATGCACAACAACGTTTAGAAAGTAATGTCGGGGTTAAAGCATCTATGGCAAGTTCTATTGGTAGTGGATTAGCTACCGCTATTGGTAAACCTGCTGATCTAGTTGGTAAATTATCTCAGTCAGGAACAGGAGCTGAAGCTTTAAAAATAAGTGGAACTGCCGGAGGAATTGGAGGTATTATTGGTGCTACAGGTTCATTAATTGATGCTGGTGTAAATTTACATAAACATCAAACGGGAAATCAATTATCTGGAGATAAAAACTTACTTAAATTAGACATTGCATCTAATTTAACTAATGTTGGAACTAGTATTGCCAGTTCTGTAGGAGGTTTTGCATCAGCAGTTGGAAATACAGCTACTGTTACTAGTTCTGCTTTAGCAGCTGGTCCATTTGCAGCGGCAGGAGGTCTCTTTGAAATGATAAGAGGTGGAGTTGGGGCTAAAGTAGCTAGTGATAGAGAAAGAATGTTGGGAGAGATCGGTACTCAAAATGCCGGTAGTGCATTAACACGAGAAATAGCTTCATTTGCAGAAGATAGTCAAGAAACCAAAAAGAAAAGCAGTATAGCAAATGTCGTAAAAGGAGGATTAGGCTTAGCTGGTGGTGCTGCTCTTTTAGCCGGAACTGGTCCTATAGGTTGGGGACTTTTAGGAGGTGCTGCACTTGCAGGGTTAGGTGTTAAAGGTTATCAAACGTGGAGGAAATACAAACACGGTAAAAGAGCAATGTCTGGCGAATATAATAATATAATGGATCAAGATGAATTAAATCAAGGAATAAAATCGAGTAAAAAGTGGTATCACCCTAAGTTCTATGAAAAGATTTTAGCTCATGACTTAGTAAGAAGCAGTGCAGGAGGAAAATTAAGCGACTCTACTTCTGGTGTTCAAGATGAATTAAAGATAATTAATGCTTTAGGCTTAAATCCAAATACCGCCAGTGCTAAAGAGATAACTGAAGCAATGTAATTGAGTTTAATTTAAAACAAATTTACATTTTTAATCCTTTAAATATATTTATTCTATTACTCCTAAATGAAAAACGGTAAAACTAGAAAAATCAATTACACAAAAATATACAAACCACTAATACTCTATGTAGACAAAAATTAAACCAGATGCAAACTCATATAAATAAAATACACGAAGAAAAAAAAGATGCACAAATAAACAGTAACATCAAACAAAAAAGAAATACCGAAGGTTTTTATTTTAAAGATAATAGACCCAATAATATTGCTCAAAAAAAACTTTTTAGAACTCAAAAAACTCCAATTCAAATGGTAAAAAAAAAGAGTTTAAGAGCTAGGGTTCGTGAAAAACTAAAAAAAGAAGGGTATGAAAGTCTAACAGCACGTGAAAAAAGGTTTGCACCTCCTTCTGTAATAGAAACGGGTGCAGGTGAAGGACGTTTTTCTAAATCTTTTCGTAAAAAATTTGGAAAAAACTATGTGGCAACAGATATCGCAAATGAAGAAGGTCCAAATGGGTTTTTAAGCTTTTCAAAAAAAATTGGAGTACAAACAAAGTTTGGGGTTAATGCCAACGAAATAAGTGAAAAATTTCATAAAGGTACTATAGATCGCATCGTTGGGGCAAATCCATTTGGAGTTAAAGGAGTTGGAGGTGCTAGTTATGGTTTAAGTAAAGAGAACCCTGGAGGTAGTGGTAAACAGAGATATTTACCCGATAATAGGTTCTTAAAAAGTGCCAAACCTTTATTAAGACCAGGTGGTTCAGTAGAGTTATATGGTAGAAGTAATATGTTAAGAGATGCCGCCGTTGGTAATATTCCTAGTACAGGAAAAAAAGGAAGAAGAACAAAGGAAGAAGTACAACAAGTTCTTAAAGCTAAAGAAAAATATGAAGGCTCAAATGCAAATCCTTATTTAACAATTGCTCCTGATGAATTACATGATTTAGCTAAATCTACAGGTTATAAAGTCAGAGTAAAAAGGGCTAAACAGCCAAGAAACGTATTAAAAGGAGGAAACCCAGACACAATTGACGGAGATGAAGAAAGAGCAGAAAAAGGTTTAAAACCATTTAACACGCGTTTTTCATTTATTCCTGAAGAAGACGGATATGAATCAGATACTGATGATCCTCGTATTATTTATAGTGATGGAGAAGCCTCAGACTGGGAAGAGAGTTCCGACGAAGAAATATAATAAAAGTTTATATTTTCAAAAATTAATATAAACAACACTCCTACCCTCTTTTCATACGCTTAAAGTAACTTAAAAAAATAGTACCTAGTTATAGTATAACTTTAATAACCAAACAACCATAAAAACTAACTATTATGAATGCTTCAATTTTTAGCTCTACTATAGGTGTTAACTTTAGCAATACCTTTCAAAGTACTGGAAAACAAGTAAGTGCAACAACTGCAGCAACGCAAATAAAAGCAACAGGCGTTAAAGCGGTTAAGATGTTTACCTACAATCAGACAGATTGTATTAGTGCTTTTGCTAAGGAAGGATTACAAGTTTTAGTCGATATTCCTAATGGAGATTTAAAAGCCTGTGCTAGTCATGATACAGCTACTATAAGTGCCATTATAAAAGTATTATCAGATTACTCAACTACTATTCCAATGATATGTGTAGGAAATGAACCTCTAGGAAGTTGGTGGGGAAAAAAGTTTACTGGAGATCTTGTAAATGCTTTAAAAAACATTAAAAATGCCATTATAGCGAAAGGACTAGCCACCAAAGTAACGGTACCTTTTAACTATGCTATTATGGGAAATTCATATCCTCCTTCAGCAGGAACTTTCAATGGTAGTCTTAAGAATACAATTTTAGATGTTTGTGCTATTTTAAAAGAAGATAATTCAGTATTTATGGTTAATGTATATCCATTTATTACTCAAAAAAATCAACCGAAAAATGTTCATTTAGATTATTGTTTGTTTACTGCAGGTGAAAAGCATTGGGTTCATGATGGAAGTTACACATATAAAAATATTTTTGACGCAATGTATGATGCGTTATATGTGGCATTAGGAAATAATGGATATGGAAGCTTACCTATTGTTATTGGTGAAGCAGGATGGCCTACAGAACCTACTGCTACTTACTCTACAGCAACAAAAGCAAATGCACGAACATTTAATCAGCATTTAATTAATCATTGTAAAAGTGGAAATGGAACACCACGTAACCTTAATGTTAAAATTCCTTGTTTTATTTTTGAAATGTATGATGAAGATAAGAAGCTAACTGATGCCGGTCTTTTTGAGCAACATTGGGGAGTTTATGGATATAATTCTCAAAGTAAAAAGTATGAAGCTAAGTATAGTTTAGCATGGTAACGAGTTGTATGATATAAAAAAAGGATAGTTAATTAACTATCCTTTTTTTTATTTTTAATATCCATTAGGTCTTTTCCATCGAACAGGTGGAGCAGGCTCAGGTTTAGGAATAAATTCATTAGTTTTTAGCAAGCGTAAAGCTTCATCAACAGCCTTTTCGAGTTGAGGATCTTTTCCTTTTAAAACCTTACTTGGCTCTTGGTGTACTTCAATATCAGGAGCCACACCTTCACCTTCAACAGCCCAATTACCATCTAAATCAAAAAATCCACCACGAGGAGCAACCATTCTACCACCATCTATAAAAGCAGGTGTATCCCAAGTTCCTACTAAACCTCCCCACGTACGAGTTCCTACTAAAGGGCCTATTTTTCTTTCTTTAAACATATATGGAAACAAATCACCTCCTGATCCGGCACGTTCGTTAATAATCATCACTTTTGGCCCCCAAATACCAGCAATAGGCGTTGTCCATGGTTTTCTTTTGTTAGCCTTACTATTAAAATAACCAAAAGGTTTTCTTGATAAGATATCAATCATATAGTCAGCAGCACTACCACCACCATTATTTCTTTCATCTATAATAACTCCTTTTTTATCTTGCTGAGAAAAGTAATAGCGATTAAAAGAGGTAAATCCGTTGTTTGATGTGTTTGGAACATATACATACGCTAATTTTCCGTTAGATAGTTTATCTACCTTTCTTCTGTTTTCTTCTACCCAGTCTATAGAGCGCAAATTTCTTTCGTTAGCTACTGGTTTTATTAAAATAGTTTTAGCTCCTTTAGAAGTAGGTTTAGAGTTTACTTTGATATAAATTTCCCTACCAGCGGTTTGCTCTAAGAACTTATACGGATTGTCTTTTGAAGTTACAGGAACGCCATTAACTTCCAGTAGGTAATCTCCTTCTTTAACATCAATTCCCGGAAGCCCTAATGGGGCTTTAATAGAAGGATTCCAACGTTCTCCTTTGTATATTTTAGAAAACTTGTACAAACCATTTGCTTTTTCAAAATCACAACCTAATAATCCAACAGGAACGTAGTTGGTTTTGGGAGTATCGCCTCCGTAAACGTATGAATGACCAATAGCAACTTCACCGCTCATAATGTCTACCACATAGTTTAAATCAGTTCTGTGCTTTACATGATCAATCCAAGGAGCGTACCATTGGTATATTTTGTCCCATGGTGCACCGTGTACATTGTCAACATATAAAAAATCTCTCATATAGCGCCAACCTTCTTTAAAGATTTGATGCGCTTCAGCTTTAGGGTCTACCTTAATTTTTAAATTGGTTTTTATAGATCCTTTGCCAGGTTTTGCTGGAGATTTACTGCTTACAATGCTCCAGTTTCCTTTATTTGATAACAATACAGATTCTCTATCTTCTGAAACAGTTATTGAACTGATTCCTTCAGTAAATTCAGTAGCTTTTTCTTTAGAAACATCATAGTCATGGATAATTACACTAGGAGTGTTTTGAATAGCTTCAGCTATGAAAACATGATTTTTGGGGGCTTTGTATAAAGCAGTGTAGTTTTTAGCAGGCAATTGTAAGGCAATGGCTCTATTGAAAATGCCTTTCTCGTCAATTACAACTTTTATTTTATCAGCTTCTTTTGATGTTTTTTTATTGTCTTTTTCTTCTTTTTTATTCTTTTCTTCTGAATCTTTTTTCTCAGCTTTCTCTTCGTCAGTTTTCGGTAGGTTAGGAGCTTTGTCTTTGCTGTTCAGAACAATTGCATATAAACTACGTGTTACTGAAGGGTCGTAAGAACTCATGTCTAGCCACCCAGAAGCTAACCCGTAGTTGGTACTAGCCAAGGTATACATATATTTTCCTGAAGCATCCCAAACAGGTGAAATGGCATCTGCTAAAGGATCTGTGATTTGAATTGTTTTTTGGGTGCTGATTTGGTATGCATAAATAGACTTAAAATGATTTTCGTTTTGTTTAGCATAAGCAATCCAATCACTATCAGGTGACCATTTCGGGTTCATAGTTCTATTAGGGTGTGCAAAATTATCAGTCGCTACTTTTTCAGCTTTTTTAGTTTCTAAATTCAAAACCCAAATATTAAAATGTGTATCAGTAAATGATACATACTTTCCATCTGGAGACCAATCAGGTTTGAAATAAAATGTAGGATTAGGAATTTTAATATATGATTTATTATCTCCATTTTGGTCGGAAATTACCAATTCGTATTCTCCGTTTTTATCAGAAAACCAAGCAATTTTATCTCCTTTTGGAGACCAAACAGGAAATCTATCAGCAACACCAGAAGAGTTAGTTAAGTTTCTCCAAGTACCGTTTTCTTTTGGAACGGTAAAAATTTCGCCTCGGTATTCAAAAATGGCTCTTTTTCCTTTAGGAGAAATATTCGGGTTGGTTAAATTTCTTCCTTTTACATCCATCCAACGAGTTCTCGCATAATTTAAATCACCATGAACTGTTATTGGTATTTGTTTGGTAATAGAAGTTTCAGGAGTTAAAAAATGAATATATCCTCCTTGTTCGTAAACAATTCCGTTTGAATTAGCATCTAAGCTTTTTACGTCAAATCTTTTATGAAATGTAAGTTGCTTTTCTTGTTTGGTAGCTAGATTGTACGACCAAATGTTACTGGTATAGTCTCTTTCAGAAATATAGTAAATATTACCGTTGTACCAAACAGGCTCTAAATGCCTTTCTTTATCTTTTTGAGGGGTTTTTACTAGTTTTTGATTTTGCATATTCAAAATCCAAATAGGCATTGCCTGACCACCGCGATAATTTCTCCATTCCGCATCCCAACTTGTAATAGGAGTATAGGCAAGATATTTGCCGTCTTTTGAAAATTCTCCATAAGCGGCTCTTGGAACATTTACAACTTCAGGTAATCCTCCTTTTAGTGAAACAGTATAAAATTTATTTGTTTGAGTTGGCCTGCCTTCTCTAGATGAACGAAATAAAATTTTGTTATCAGAAGTCCAGCCTTGTACAAAATCACCACTTGGGTGGTAGGTTAATCGCTTAGGTTCACCTCCGGTAGCTGGAATTACATATACATCAGTATTCCCATCGTACTGTGCAGTAAAGGCAATCATAGTACCATCATTAGAAAAATGCGGGTTCGATTCATAGCCCTCATCGCTCGTAAGTCGTATAGCATCACCTCCTTGAATAGGAGCTTTCCATAAGTCGTTCGCATATACAAAAACGACTTCAGAATTCGATATTGTAGGTTGCCTTAAAAGGCGTGTTCCTTGGGAAAAACCAGTATAGCAAATAGCTAAAGTAAGTAAGGTTAGTATTTTTTTCATGCTTTGTTGAAATTTTAAACCTTAAAACTACTTAATTAACTGTTAAAGGGAGTGAAAAAATTGTTAAAACCTTAAGCAATAAAAAGCTTGAGTTAAAAAACTAAAATCCTAGAGCTGTATCATCCCCTCTGGGATCGGCACCACCTTCTAATTTCCCATTTGGGAGCACTAAGATAGCATCTACTTTACCAATTACTGGAGAGTTGGTTTCGTCTAATTTATACCCTAACTGTTGTAAGTCTTTTTTTACTTGTTTGTCAAAACCTTTGGGTTCCATTTTAATTACATCGGGTAACCATTGATGGTGAAAACGTGGTTGATTTACGGCTTCTTGCATTCCCATGTCAAATTCATGCACATTTAAAATGGTTTGTAATACAGATGTGATGATGGTTGAGCCTCCTGGAGTTCCTACAACCATATGTAGTTGACCATTTTTCTCTACAATGGTAGGAGTCATAGAGCTTAACATACGTTTTTCGGGTTCAATTTTATTAGCTTCAGCTCCTATTAAACCAAACATGTTTGGTACACCGGGCTTGCTTGAAAAATCGTCCATTTCATTGTTTAGGAAGAACCCTAAATCAGCGCAGTACAACTTAGAACCATAAGCTCCGTTAATTGTTGTAGTGGCAGAAATTGCATTTCCAAATTGATCAACAATAGAGTAGTGGGTGGTTTCATCGCTTTCAACCATGGTAATATTTCCGTGAGAAACATCAGCAGAAGAAGTAGCTTTTTTAAAAGAAAAATTAGCCATTCGATTTTTTGTGTACTCTTTACTTATAAGTGTTTTAATAGGGATTTTTACAAAATCAGGATCTCCTAAATAAAAACTTCTATCAGCATAAGCTCTGCGTTCTGCTTCAGTAATTACCTGTATGGTTTTTGTTGAATTATGTCCGTATTTATCTAAATCAAAAGGTTCAATTCCATTCATTATTTGGGCTAAACAAATCCCTCCACTGGCTGGTGGAGACATAGAAATAATTCGTAAATCGTCGTAGGTAAAGGTAATCGGAGTTCTCCATTTAGCTTCGTACTTAGTCAAATCTTCTTCGGTTATAATTCCTCCATTGTTTTGCATAAAAGCAACCAAGCGTTTAGCGGTTTCTCCATTGTAAAACTCATCACGACCGTTTTTTGCAATACGTTCTAAAGTTGCTGCTAAAGCAGGGTATTTAATAGTATCACCTTTTTTCCAAGGTTTGTCAAAAAGAATAGAGTCTTTGTTTACTTCTAAAAAATAATGTTGGTACTTTTTTATACGATCCTCTTGTTTTTGAGTAACTACAACGCCTTTTTTTGCTAAAGCTATAACTGGTTTTAAAATTTCTTGAATAGGCAATGAACCGAATTTTTCATGGGTTGCAAAAACTCCCGCTACTGTTCCTGGGATTCCTACTGCCAAGGCTCCCAACGTACTTTTGTTTTCAATCACATTTCCTAAACTATCTACATACATGTTTTTGTGAGCAGCAAGTGGGGCTTTTTCGCGATAATCTAATGCACCGATTTCGCCCGTATTTTTCCGATAAACCATAAAACCACCACCACCAAGATTCCCAGCATAAGGGTAGGCTACTGCTAAGGCTAACTCTGTGGCTACCATAGCGTCGAAAGCATTTCCTCCTTTTTGTAAGATATCCGAACCAATTTGTGAAGCTTCTTTACGGGCAGAAACCACCATGGCTTTTTCGGTAATTGTACCTACAGCTTTTTCTTTTTTACAGCTGTATAATGCTGTGAGTGTTAAAAAAAATAAGAATGCTTTTTTCATGTATTATTAACTTAGGTCTTTTAGTTTTTGATGGGAAAACGAACGAAGATCTTCAAAAAAAGTAGTGAAATCATTTTCAAAAGTTTGATAATGCTCCAACAAGTCTTCTGTAGCTAAGTTCATTTTTGATTTTCCGTTAGTACGTCTGTTCATTCCACTCAATACTTCTTGAATTCCTTTGGCAAATTGATAATTGTACAACCAATTAAACTGTACCATGTAGGGTAGCATTTTTTGTGTTTTATCAGGAAGAATCTCCATATTATCTTGGAGTAATTGATATACGGAGCTTACATAAATGTTTAGTGGGATTTCTGAGTAGATTCTCCAGTTTTTTGCTAGATAATGATCGTAGAAAATGTCAATAATAACTCCATCGTAGTGTCGGTAACGTTCATGTAAACGTCGTTTACTTATTCTAACAATTTCATGCGCATCTGTATAGGTGTCAATTTCGCGATGTAGTAAAATCCCTTTTTGAATATCTTCATGAAAGTGGGAAAATTTATTCCCTTTCACGTGATCTGCTATAAAATTACCAATCATAACATTTGTATTACTTTCAGAAAGGTATAAGTGCGCTAAAAAATTCATTTTATAAATGTAAACAAAAAACCACAACTGAAAAGCTGTGGTTTTAAAGTTTATGTGTAAGTCTTTAACTCTTAACTGGAGTATTCTTTAAAATCTCTAATAAAAATTTCCAGAATTTTTGTGTTGATGATATTTGTGCACGTTCATCAGGTGAGTGAGCTCCTTTAATATTTGGACCAAATGAAACCATGTCCATTTCTGGATAGTTTTGACCTAAAATACCGCATTCTAATCCTGCATGACATGCAGCTACAATAGGTTTCTCATCGTGTAAATCTTCATATAAATCAGTTACAGTTTTTAAAATTTCAGAATTTACGTTTGGTAACCATCCTGGATACGAACCAGAAAACTCTACGTCAAAACCTGCTAATTCAAAAGATGAACGTAATGAATTAGCTAAATCCCATTTATTAGTTTCAGAAGAAGAACGCGTTAAACATCCAACTTTAATAGCTCCGTCTTTTACAATAATACGAGCAATATTGTTTGAAGTTTCTACCAATCCTTCGATATCAGGACTCATACGGTATACACCATTCAACGCAGCGTAAACCGCTTTAATTAATCCTTCTTGAACACCTAAGTCCATTACAGTATCAGGAGTGTTAACTTCTTTTAATTCAATAGTAAGCTTAGGCTCTAATGTTGAGAACTCAGCTTTAATATTGTTAATAAGCTCATGTATTTCAAATAAGAAAGGTTCTTTAGAAACAGCATCAATAACTACAGTTGAAAAACTTTCACGAGGAATAGCGTTACGTAAACTACCTCCGTTAATTTCCGAAACACGTAATCCGAAATTCGTAAAACCGTCAAATAACAAACGGTTCATAATTTTATTAGCGTTTCCTAAGCCTTTGATGATGTCCATTCCTGAGTGACCACCATTTAATCCAGTGACAGAAATTTCATAAGCGATAGTGTTTTCAGGAGTAGCTTCTTCATTATAACTTCTTGTAGCAGTAACATCTACACCACCAGCACATCCCATACCTATTTCATCGTCTTCTTCGGTATCAAGATTTAACAAAATTTCACCTTCTAACAATCCACCTTCAAGTCCCATTGCACCTGTCATACCTGTTTCTTCATCAATTGTAAATAAAGCTTCGATAGCAGGATGAGGAATATCAGTAGATTCTAAAACTCCCATGATAGCGGCAACACCTAAACCGTTGTCTGCTCCTAAGGTAGTTCCATCAGCTTTAACCCAATCACCATCTACAAACATTTTAATTCCTTCGGTATCAAAATCAAAAACTGTATCTGCGTTTTTCTGGTGTACCATATCTAAATGGCTTTGCATAACGACTGTTTTTCTGTCTTCCATTCCAGTTGAAGCAGGTTTGCGAATAATTACGTTTCCTACCTTGTCAACCATGGTTTCAAGATTTAGTTTTTTACCAAAATCTACCATGAACTGTATTACTCTTTCCTCTTTTTTTGAAGGACGAGGTACAGCATTTAAGTCGGCAAAATTTTTCCAAACAGCTTTTGGTTCTAGGTTTCTTATCTCTGAATTCATGTGAATTGAAGTTTTAATTTTAAAGTTACGAAGATACTTAATCCTTATTGAAAAATTGTAAATTCGCAGCATGGATTTTTCGTCGAAATTATTAGAAAATGCAGTAAATGAAGTAAGTCGATTACCAGGAATTGGTAAGCGAACAGCACTTCGTTTGGTGTTACATTTATTAAAACAACCGAAAGAGAACACGAAGTATTTGGCAGAGGCTTTAACGCACTTACGTAACGATGTAAAATCGTGTAAAAAATGTCATAATATTTCTGATACAGTGTTGTGTGATATTTGTAGTAATCCGAAGCGAAATGCAGAGATTGTATGTGTGGTAGAAGATATTCGTGATGTGATGGCGATTGAAAATACAGCACAATACAGAGGTCTGTATCATGTGTTAGGAGGAAAAATTTCACCTATTGAAGGAATTGGTCCTCAGAATCTACAAATTGAATCCTTAGTAGAAAAAGTAAAAGAAGGCGAAATTAAAGAGTTGATTTTTGCCTTAAGTTCTACGATGGAAGGTGATACGACCAACTTTTATATTTACAAACAGATAGAACAATACGGAATTACAACTTCAACGATTGCCAGAGGAATCTCGGTAGGAGATGAGTTAGAATATGCAGATGAGGTGACGCTTGGACGAAGTATTGTAAATAGGATACCTTTTGAACAGTCGATAAAAGGGTAAAAAAAACGAAGTTTTAAAACTTCGCTTTTTGTGTTACTTCCTTTTAAAAACTTGAATATTTATGGTGTCTCCAAATCCATTAGTTTCTGACATAAAACTATTTCCATTGTCACTAAAAGTTATAGTGTAAATTTGTTTTGTATTAGTTTTAATGTCAGTTATTTGATATTTGTTATTACTATTATTTATCCATGTGCCACTGTCTTTGTTTTCTATAACACAATTATTTGGGTCGTCTTGATTTCCATAATTGGTACTCGAAAAAGTACCATTATCATTAAAAAGTATAGTAGATCTTTTATTACATTCATCGACTTCTACTCCACTATCAGAAAAGAAATACCAAGTTCCTACAATAGGATCTAAATTGTTTTCATCGTCGGAAGAACAAGCTAGTAAGCTAAACATAGCAATTGTTAAAATTAAATTTTTTTTCATAGTTTAAGATTTAAAATTTTTCGCGAAAATAGTAAAGTTACTCGTTAGAAAAAAAGAAATTAATTGCTAGTTTTTTTATCCTCATCAATCAACTCTTGCTCGTATTTATCCCATGATTTTTTAGCTCTTACTTTTTTATAGTAACGAATACCAATCATCAATAATACTCCAAATAATATAATTCCTACCACACCCCAAATCCAGTTAATAGCACTTTTTAAAACGACTAAAAATACAACAGCAAATAAAATTACTGTTGGAATTTCATTAAACATGCGAAGTTTATTAGGAGTGTATTTAATCTCATCACGTTGTAGTTCTTTGTAGATTTTATGACAAAATCCGTGGTAAAAATACAGCGCTAATACAAAGGCTAATTTTACATGCATCCAAGGCATTTTTAAATAAAAAGGATTTTTATATAGCATCCAAAAAGCAAAAAAACTAGCTAAAAATAAAGAAGGCCAAGTAATAATGTACCATAAACGTTTAGACATTAGCTTGTATTGGGTTTGTAATATAGACTTGGCTGGCTCGTCTTTTTTTTCTGCCTCTACATGGTAAATAAATAAGCGACCTATGTAAAATAACCCGGCAAACCAAGTTACTACAAATATGATATGTAATGCTTTTACGTATAAAAAGTCCATAATTAATTCTTATTGAAATCGTTAATCCATCCTGCTAAAACATCTACCCATTCATCATTATCGTTAATACAAGGAACTGTATGAAACTCTTCACCACCAGCTTCTAAGAACTCGTGTTTACCTTCCATAGCTATTTCCTCTAATGTTTCTAAACAATCAGAAACAAAGGCAGGAGTTACAATAGCTAATTTTTTAATACCGTCTTTCTCAGCTTTATTTACAATCGTTCTGTCGGTATACGGTTGTAACCAAGGGTCTACTCCTAAGCGTGATTGGAATGACGTTGATACTTTATTTTCGTCTAAACCTAATTCAGAAATCACATTTTTAGTAGTTTGATAACATTGGTGGCGGTAGCAATACTTATGAGCTTCAGAAGATGTATTGCAGCAACTTAAGTTCCCTGGGAGAGGGGTACAGTGCGATTTTGTAATGTCAGATTTTCTAATGTGGCGCTCTGGAACTCCATGGTACGAGAATAAAATATGGTCGTAATCTTTGTCAGCCAAATAATCTTTTATGCTGTTGGATAGTGCCTTGATATATTCTGGTTTATTATAAAAAGCAGGAACATCTGTAATTTTCATGTTCGGAAAGAATTCTTTTCGTAACTCTTCAGTTAATACCAAAATAGTTTCAGTAGTTGCCATAGCAAACTGAGGATATAACGGAACCAATAAAACATCTGTAACTCCTTTATCATGTAATTCCTGTAATCCACTTTTAATGGAAGGGTTTCCATAGCGCATTGCTAAAGCAACAGGAAGTTCTGTTTTTGTTTGTACTTTGTTTTGTAAACGTTCAGATAAAACGATTAAAGGAGAGCCTTCTTTCCACCAAATTTTTTGATAGGCTTCTGCCGATTTTTTAGGACGAGTATTTAAGATGATGCCCTTCACAATAAAAGTTCTTAACCAATAAGGAACGTCAATAACGCGTTCGTCCATTAAAAACTCTCCTAAGTATTTTTTTACATCTTTCGGGTTTGTACTTTCTGGTGATCCAAGGTTTACTAATAAAACTCCTTTCATATTTTGGCTGAATTTATTTCAGAATCTTTTCTTTTAATTGGTTTGTTGTTTCGTATAGAGCAATAGCTAAACTATGAATTACATTCATGCTAGAATTACGCCCATACATTGGTATAGCTACTGTTGCATCAACTAAACTAACGTTTTCTATACCGTTTCTTTCGCTACCCAAAAGTAACACAATTTTAGAATGTGAAGTAAAATCGTAATCGCTAATATTTATACTTTCATCGGTAATTTCAATACCAATAATAGTGTTTCCTTCTTCTTTTAATTGTTGTATAAGTTGTTCAAAATTTCCATAGGTATCATGTGATATTTGCTGAATCGTATTTCGAGCAGTTTTCTTAACAATTCTGTTATCTATAGAAGGAGAATTTTTATGTAAATAGATTTTGGATACTCCGAAACTTTCAGAAATACGAAAGCACATTCCTATATTTTCAGGAGTACGGATAGCGTCACAAACAATAGTTACTGGAAAGTTTTGTTGGTTGTTTTCTATATCATAATGAGTGAGTTGTTTCATTTTGTAAGTTTTTAATTTTGTCTACTGTCTACTGCAAACTCATTACGTATTGTTTAGGGGTCGTGCCAAACTTCTTTTTAAAAGCAGCAATAAAATGACTAGATGTACTGTAGCCAACCTGTAAGCCTACTTCGTTAACATTGTATTGATTGCTTTCTAATAGTTTTCTAGCATGATCCATTTTATAGTCAAATAAGAAACTGTACACTGTATCTCCATAAATTTGTTTGAACCCTTCTTTTAACTTTTTAAGATTTAACCCCACTTCATTTGCCAAGTCTTGTAAACTTGGCGGCTCACTCATCCTAGCTATGATAACATCTTTCGCTTTTCTGATTTTTAAAACCTCACGGTCATCCACTAAGAAAGGGCAGTATTCTTCATTGGTGTTTTCACCACTGTCAAAATGTAAACTCAACAATTCATATGATTTACCTTTAATATAAAGGTCTCGCATTGAACTTTGGTTTTTTGCCGTTAAAATTTGTTGAAGTACTAGTAAAACATTAGCGTTTATTTCTGCATTGTCGTAATACTTTTTGTTTTTATTGTTTTCACTTAAAAAAGGGATATAGCTAGCTTCTTTTGAAAAAAATGTATGAAATTTTTCAATAGAAATGAGTACGGATACCAAAGAGGTTTTTGGTAATATTTCTAAGTTAATTGGTAGATCTTGCTGTGGGTTGTATAAGAAAATAGAATGCTTGTCTAAAACGTTAAAAGTATAGCTGTTGTTGTTGAAATGAAACTTGCAATTCCCTTTAACACAGTAATGTAGTTGTATATAAGAGTTGTAGATATCTCTTTTAAAAAACTCTATTTTGTCAGAGTTGTTTTGGAATTTTAGCACGAAAAAACCTTGTTCTATAGGTACTTCTCTGAATGTACTTTCTGCGATGTTTTTTGACATGGATTCTGTGGTTTTTAGAAAGCTTACTATTTAGAACGATTCTAAAGTAAAATGTTTCTCCTAGTCTATTTTACTGCAAAAATACACTTTTGTGCAAGTTTTTAAGGCGTTTTTAAGTGAAAAAACAAATAGCGACATTAAAAGTTCTTTTAGCGATACTTTTTTTTGTTCAATATTTATATTTTTGACCGACTTTTTTGAAGAAGACTCAATGACAGTAGAAAATAAACATCATAGTAATTTATACAATATAGGCGTTAGTTATAAAAAAGCTGATGCTGCGATTAGGGGGAAGTTTAGTATTTCTAAAGAAAATCAAATACAACTTTTAGAAGAAGCCAAACAAAAAGGAGTAGACGGAATTTTTGTATTGTCAACTTGTAACAGAACTGAAATTTGTGGTTTTGCAGAGCACCCTTTTCAGTTAATAAGCATGTTGTGTAAATACTCAAATGGTTCGGTAGAAGAGTTTGCAAACGTATCAAATGTCTATAAAAATAAAGAAGCTATCAGTCACTTGTTTAGAATGGGGACAGGGTTGGATAGCCAAATTTTAGGTGACTACGAAATAGTTGGTCAGTTGCGTCAGGCATTTAAACAGGCTAAAGAAGTAGGAACTACAAATGCATACTTTGAGCGTTTATTAAACCATGTAATGCAAGCAAGCAAGCGAGTTAAAAATGAAACAAAATTAAGTTCAGGGACTACTTCGGTGTCGTATGCAGCTGTTCAGTACTTGATTAATAATTTGTCAGATTATAACTCGAAAAATATTTTAGTATTTGGTTTGGGGAAGATGGGGAAGCATACCTGTAAAAACCTAGCAGAGTATACACAAAATACATCGGTAAGCTTACTTAATAGAACGGAAGAAAAAACAACAGAATTTGTAAAAGAACACAATTCTATTAGAAAAGCGTCGTATGCAAATTTAGCAGAAGAAGTTTCTAATAGCGATGTATTAATCGTTTCTACAGGAGCTAGTTTTCCTACAATTACAAAAGAACATGTTCCAACAGATAAAGAATTATTGATTTTAGATTTATCAATGCCAGCGAATGTATCAAAAGAAGTTGCTGATTTAGATAATGTAACGATGGTGAATGTAGATGATCTTTCAAAAATAACAGACGAAACGTTAGCTATTCGTCAACAAGAAGTACCCCTTGCAGAGGCAATTATTGAAACTCATAATCAAGAATTTCAAGAATGGTTAAATCACAGAAGATTTACCCCAGCTATTACTGCTTTAAAAGAATCGTTACAAAGCATTCAACAAGGAGAAATAGCTTTCCATAAGAAGAAAATTAAAAATTTTGATGAAGAACAGGCAGAAATATTAACATCAAGATTTATTCAAAAAATAACCACACAATTTGTAAAACACTTAAAAGACGAAGAGACTTCGGTAAATACGAGTATTGAAGTAATGGCTAAAGTGTTCGGAGCAAATTTAGAATCCATCCATGCAGAAGATAATTAGAATAGGTACACGCGATAGCCAATTGGCTATGTGGCAAGCAAAAAAAGTTCAAAAACTTTTAGAAGAATTAGGTCATCAAACTCAATTAATCCCCGTTAAAGCAACGGGTGATTTAGTTTTAGATAAACCCCTTTACGAATTAGGAATCACAGGAATTTTTACTAAAAATTTAGATATCGCCATGTTGAATGACGATATTGATATTGCAGTACATTCTATGAAAGATGTTCCTACTGTATTGCCAGAAGGTATTATACAAGCAGCGGTTTTAAAACGTGCGAATTATAACGATATTTTGTTGTTAAAAGACAATGAAGAGTTCATGGCACAACCTAACGGAGTAATTGCTACAGGTAGTTTACGTAGAAAAGCACAATGGTTAAACCGTTACCCAACACATACCGTAGAAGGTTTACGTGGAAATGTAAATACGCGTTTACAAAAGTTAGAAGATAACGATTGGAACGGTGCTATTTTTGCTGCGGCGGGACTAGAAAGAGTTGGCTTACGACCAAAAGGAGCCGTTAATTTAACGTGGATGATTCCAGCACCAGCTCAAGGTGCAATTATGATTACTGCTTTAGAGGAGAATGAAGAAATCAAAGAGATTTGTGCTGAATTAAATGACAAAGACACTGAGATTTGTACAGGTATAGAACGTGAGTTCTTAAATCGTTTAGAAGGTGGATGTACAGCACCTATTGGGGCATTAGCTTTTATAAATGAAAAAGAAGAAGAAATTAACTTTAAAGGAATTTTATTGAGTAGAGATGGTAAAAAGAAAATTGAAGTTAGTAAAAAAGTAAAAGTAGGAAAGCATAAATATATTGCAAAAGATTGCGCTAATTATGTGATTGATAAAGGAGGGAAGTTAATTATGATGGAAGACGAAGGAATTGAAAAACAATTTTCAATTTATTCGACAAAAAAACTATCTGAAGCGCAAAAGAAATTATTACCTACACACATGAGTGTTCAGGATAGTGATTTTATTAAAATTCGCTTTAACAGAATTGCTCCTAAAGTAGTTAAAGAAGAAATTGAACATGTAATTATTACCAGTAAAAATGGAGTAGAAGCATTGCTAAACTCATTTACTTCAGATGAATTACAATTTAAAAATATTTACTGTGTTGGAAGAAGAACTAAAAAGTTAATCGAACAACGTATCGGAAAAGTAACGCATTCAGAAAGAAACGCTAAAAAACTATCAGAATATTTATCAAAAGAGTTGAAAGGACAAGAGGTAACTTACTTCTGTAGTAATTTACGTTTAGAAACTTTACCACTTATTTTAAAAGCAAACGAAATTATTGTAAATGAAGTAGAAGCTTATAAAACCATGTACAGTCCAGCAAAAGTTGATGAAAAAGTAAACGGAGTACTGTTTTACAGCCCATCAACAGTTGAGAGCTATATGGAAAAAAACACTGCTGATAAAATAGCTTTTTGTATTGGAGATAGTACTGCTAATGAAGCAAAAAAACATTTTAAAGAAGTACAAATAGCAAAGATGCCAACTGTAGAAAGTGTACTAGAGTTGGTAAACCTTCACTTTGTAAAAGAATAAACTATGTTTAGAACACGCAGACTAAGAAAAACAGAAAACATCCGTCGTTTAGTTAGAGAAAACAAGCTATCGGTAGATGATTTTATATATCCATTATTTATAGAAGAAGGAACAGGTATTGAAACAGAAATTCCTTCCATGCCAGGAATCAACCGTTACTCATTAGATACCATTTCTAAAGAATTAGACGAAGTTGTAGCCTTAAAAATTCCAGCAGTACTGTTATTCGGTATCCCATCTAAAAAAGATGATGAAGGTACTGAAACTTGGAACGATAACGGAATCATGCAACAAGCTATCCGATTCATAAAAAAGAACTATCCAAGTTTATATGTAATTACCGATGTGTGTTTTTGTGAATATACCTCACATGGCCACTGCGGAGTAATACACGATAATGATGTAGATAACGATGCTACTTTAGTAAACTTAGCAAAGCAAACCGTATCACATGCGAAGGCTGGAGCAGACATGGTAGCACCATCAGGAATGATGGACGGTGCTATAACGATGATGCGTGAGTCGTTAGATAATACAGGCTTTGCGAACTTACCAATCATGGGATATTCTGTAAAATACGCATCAGGGTTTTATGGGCCTTTTAGAGAAGCAGTAGATTCAGCACCGTCGTTTGGAGATAGAAGAACCTATCAAATGGATCCTTCTAATAGAGATGAAGGATTACGTGAAGCAACTTTTGATGATGAAGAAGGAGCAGATATTTTAATGGTAAAACCAGCTTTATCATACTTAGATATCATTAGAGATTTAAAAAATAATTTCGATAGACCAATCGCTTGCTATAATGTAAGTGGAGAATATTCAATGGTAAAAGCAGCCGCTGAAAAAGGATGGATTGATGGTGAAAAAGTAATGATGGAGAGCTTGCTTTCTATGAAAAGAGCAGGAGCAGATATCATTATTACCTATTTTGCGAAAGAAGCAGCGAAGATTTTAAATAAATAGCTGTTAGTTGTTAGCTGTTGGCAATTTGCTAATAGCTAAAAGCCAATAGCCAAAAGCTAAATAAAATGTTTAAAAAATCACAAGAATTATATAACAAAGGATTAGAGAACTTAGTTGGAGCGGTAAATTCACCAGTACGTGCATTCGCATCCGTAGGAGGAAACCCTTTATTCATAAAAAAAGCGAAAGGAAGTAAGATTACTGATGTAGATAATAATTCATACATCGATTTAGTATTGTCTTATGGTCCAATGATTTTAGGACACCGTCATAAAAAAGTAGAAAAAGCTATTAGAAAAGCGTTGAAAAATGGGTATTCTTTTGGAGCATCAACAAAAGGTGAAATTAAATTAGCAAAAATTGTTTGTGATGCTTTCCCTGGAATGGACAAGGTTCGTTTTGTAAATTCTGGTACAGAGGCGGTATTAAGTGGAATCCGTTTAGCGAGAGCGTATACAGGAAAAGATAAAATAATAAAGTTTGCTGGTTGCTACCACGGTCATCAAGATGCTTTATTAGTAGCTGCAGGTTCAGGTTTAGCTACCTTGAGTTTACCAGGAAGTAAAGGAGTGCCAGAAGGAGCTGTAAAAAATACGTTGATTGCAAATTATAATGACTTAGAAAGTGTAAAAGCACATTTTGAAGCGCACGATGATATTGCAGGAGTTATTTTAGAACCTATTGCAGGAAATATGGGGGTAGTAACTCCACAAGATGACTTCTTAAAAGAATTAAAAGAGTACGTAAACTCAAAAGGAGCTTTATTAATTATTGATGAGGTAATGACAGGTTTCCGTTCTAAGTTTGGAGGAGCTCAAGAAGTATTAGGTGTTGAAGCTGACATTACTTGTTTAGGAAAAGTAATTGGAGGAGGTTTTCCAGTAGGAGCCTATGGAGCACGTAATGAAATCATGGAAACAGTAGCACCATTAGGAGGAATGTATCAAGCAGGAACTTTGTCAGGGAACCCAATTGCCATGGCAGCAGGAATTTCAACTTTAACAGAATTAAAGAAACAAAATCCGTACGAAAAGTTTAACGAGATTGCTCAGATTATTGAAGTATTCTTGTTAGAGTCAGCAAAAAAGCATGGAGTTGAAATTACAGTTAACCGATTTGGTTCGATGATTAATCCATTCTTTACCAATAAAAAAGTAACCAACTTTGAAGAAGCACAAACTTCAGATACGAAGAAATATGCTACTTTCTTTTGGGAAATGACTAGAAATGGTGTGTTTTTACCTCCAAGTCAGTTCGAAGCTTGGTTCTTGTCTTCAGCATTAACAGAGAAGGATATTCAAAAGATAGCTAATGCCATTGATAAGTCGATGGAAAAAGTTGCTCTTAGTTGTTAGTTTTTGGCTGTTAGCCTTATAATACGTTATAACAAAGAGTGTAAAAAAGATAAGAAATTTTAGAGGTTTAGATATTTGGAAGGAAGGAATTGAGATTGTGAAACAAGTTTGTAATCTTTCAGAAAAATTACCTTCAGAAGAAAAAATCATTAATAAACAAAATAAAAGCTAATAGCTAATAGCTAATAGCAACAGCTATAATATGATAAAAAACGATTTATTTTTAAGAGCGTTAAAAGGAGAAACAGTTGACCGTCCACCAGTTTGGATGATGCGTCAAGCAGGTAGGTATTTGCCAGAGTTTATGGAAATTCGTGAAAAGTACGATTTCTTTACGCGTTGTAGAACTCCAGAATTAGCTTCAGAAATTACAGTACAGCCAATTCGTAGGTACGGAATGGACGCAGCTATATTATTCTCAGATATTTTAGTGATTCCACAAGCCATGAATATTGAAGTGGAAATGAAACCTAACTTTGGACCTTATTTGCCAAATCCTGTTAGAGATAAAAAAGGATTAGATAGTGTAATTGTACCTGATATTCATGAAGAATTAGGCTATGTAATGGAGGCTATCAAAGCAACCAAAGAAAAACTGAATGATGAAATACCATTAATAGGTTTTGCGGGGTCTCCATGGACAATTTTATGTTATGTTGTACAAGGGCAAGGGTCTAAGAATTTTGATAAGGCAAAAGAATTTTGCTTCACTCAACCAGTTTTGGCACACGAATTGCTTCAGAAGATTACAGATACCACAATTGCTTATTTAAAAGAAAAGGTAAAAGCAGGTGTGAATGCTGTACAAGTTTTTGATTCTTGGGGAGGAATGTTATCTCCAACAGACTATCAAGAGTTTTCATGGCAGTACATCAATCAGATAATAGAAGCATTAAAAGATGATGCACCAGTAATTGCTTTTGGTAAAGGGTGTTGGTTTGCCTTACATGAAATGGCACAATCAAACGCCTCAGCTTTAGGAGTGGACTGGACATGCTCAGCTAGAAATGCACGCTATTTAACAGGAGGAAATATTACATTACAAGGTAATTTTGATCCTTCAAGATTGTTGTCTCCACCGGCTGAAATAAAAAAGATGGTACACCAAATGATAAATGAGTTTGGTAAAGACAAATATATTGTTAACTTGGGGCACGGAATTTTACCAAACATCCCGCTAGAGAATGCAAAAGCATTTATAGATGCGGTAAAAGAGTATAAAGCCGACAGATAACCCCTCTTAAATAATTAAAAATGAAGAAATTATCTTTTGTTTTGATGTGTTTTTTAACAACTGTTATTTTCGCACAAAATAAAACGTATTACAATTTTGCAGTAAACAATTGTGTAGAAGAAAGTGCCGAAGGTTTGATTGATAAGTGCATTAAAGGCTCTTATTTGTTAAATTATAATTTTACGACAATAGACAGTAAAACGGTAAGTACAGACAAAATTAACAAGCCAATAGTGTTGATAGCTAATGCTACTTGGTCGGCTCCTTGTTGGGGAGATGTACCAGCCTTAAACAAAATGGTAGAAAAATATAATGATCAATTAGAGTTTATTATGATTTTCTGGGATAAGGAAGCTAAGGTTAAAAGAATGGCTGAAAAGTTGGATAAAAGAATTAAGCTAGTTCCTGCAAGAGATATCGATAAAGTTCAAAAAGGATTTTTAGATATCAGCGGTTTTGTGCACAAATTAGACTATCCAACAGCATATTTAATTGGTAAAGACAAACAATTTGTTAATGTTAAAAGAGGAGCTGCAACACCAACAAAAGAAGTAGGTTGGGATAAAGTTAATGAAATCAATACCAAAAATTTTGAAGATTTTTTAGCACCAATATTAAAATAAATCATTTGAGACAATATTACTCGTAACCTCTTTCAATATTGAAAGAGGTTTTTTATTTTCACACAAAAAAAAGATATGATACAAAATATTGTAAAAGGAATTCAAGCCTATTTTGGTGCTTTCGGAATGATTTCAAAATTAAAGCTATGGAAGTATTTTATTATTCCAATGTTTATAAGCCTATTAACAGCAACGTTTATTGGTTTTATGGCCTATACATTTTCAGATAATATTGGTCATTATGTAGCCAATTTCTGGAAATGGGAGTTTGGAAAAGAAACCTTTGAGGTTATCAGTACTTTTATAAGCGGATTACTTATTGTGGTAATAGGTTTGGTATTGTATAAACATATTGTAATGGCTTTATCTGCGCCTTTTATGAGTCCAGTTTCAGAAAAAATTGAAGATCATCTTAGAGGAGAAGATCATACGCATAGAATAACTTCCTTTCAAGAGCAATTAATTAGAGGTATACGAATAAACCTTAGAAATTTAATTAGAGAACTTTTATTTACAATCCCTATCTTATTATTAGGATTCATTCCTGTGATTAGTATTGTTTCAACTGTATTATTGTTTTTAATGCAAGCATATTATGCCGGTTTTGGAAATATGGATTATACCCTAGAACGTCATTTTAAATACAGAGAAAGTATCAGTTTTGTAAAAGAAAACAAAGGACTAGCTATAGGAAATGGAGTTGTATTTATGTTATTTTTATTAATTCCTGTTGTCGGAGTAATTCTGGTGTTACCATTATCAGTAACCGCAGCTACTACAGAAACTATTAAGAAAATACAGCTTAAAAAATTACCAGAATAAGTACTTTTGCACTTCAACAGAAACAAACACATGAAAGAACAATTTTACGCCTACATTCAAGAATTACAAGATACCATAACATCTAAATTAGAAGTGATAGACGGTAAAGCTAAGTTTCAAGAAGATTTGTGGAAACGTGCTGAAGGTGGAGGAGGTAGAACTCGTGTGATTGAAAATGGAAATATTTTTGAAAAGGGTGGCGTAAATATATCTAAAGTTTTTGGCGAGTTACCTGAAGCATTAAGAAAGCAATTTGGAGTGGAAAGTGGAGACTTTTTCGCTTGTGGATTAAGTTTAGTAATCCATCCAAAGAATCCATTTGTACCTACAGTACACGCTAACTGGCGTTATTTTGAAATGTATGATGGTGATGGAAACATTGTTACCCAATGGTTTGGTGGTGGACAAGATTTAACTCCGTATTACTTATTTGAAGAAGATGCAAAACATTTTCACACGGTATGTAAAGAAGCTTGTGATAAGCATCACCCAGACTTTTATCTAAAATTTAAAGAAACCTGTGATAACTATTTCTGGAATGCACACAGAAATGAAGCACGTGGTTTAGGAGGTTTGTTCTTCGATTATTTAAAAGAAACAGAAGAATTCTCGATGCAAGATCGATATGATTTTGTGACCGAAGTAGGAAATAGCTTTTTAAACTCATATGTATCAATTGTTGAGAGAAGAAAAGATATAGCGTACACTCAAGAACATAAAGACTGGCAAGAAGTACGTCGTGGTCGTTATGTAGAATTCAATTTAGTACACGATAGAGGAACCTTATTTGGTTTAAAAACGAACGGACGTATCGAAAGTATTTTAATGAGTTTACCACCAACAGTGCAGTGGAAATACAATCACCATCCAGAAGAAGGTTCTGAAGAAGCAAAATTATTAGAGGTATTGGCTAAACCTAAAAACTGGGTGTAAGTTTACTATTATTTCCAAACAACATTTTTCTTAGTAAGTTCATTATTCACGTTATGAATATGGAAAAGACGTGCCTTTAATAACAGTTTTCTTCCCTCCATAGTTCGAGTATATACCAACTTAGATTTACCCATGTGTTTGTTCCAGTGAGATAGAAAAACTTGACATTCTTTTTTACGAACACCAAAAATTTCTGGAACAGGAAAAAAATGATGTAGTTTTAATTTTCTGCGGAACCAACTCGTTTTTATCAGTAAATATTTAGGGTTATCGATAGGTTGTAACAACTCATCCAAAGCCTTTATGAATAATGTGCTTTCATACCTGTTTGCTCCGAGAATGGTACAAGAAACATTTCCTTTAGCTAATAATTCAGTATTAATTTGTATTTCGTTGATAGGCGTTGTTAAATGATTTAGCTCATGAAGAGATTCCAAAATTGCAGTTGCCATTTTAGCTATCTTTTTATGAATCAAACCGAAGTATACATACAATTGAACAGACTTATAAATTTTATAACCAAAAGTTAGTCCTAAGGCAGAAGACAAAGCAAATAAGAAATAAACAATTCCCTTTTGTAATAAAACATTAAAGTTTTTAATGATAAACTCAGGAAGAAAAAAGGATAAACCAACAATAATTTCACCAACCGTGTACTTTACAATATCTTGATAATACAACTTTTTCTGTTTAGGATATTGTTTATTCTTTTCATTAAAAAAGGTAAGTTCTTTACTAACTCCTGTTCCATGACTAGTGGCTTTTTTCCATCGTTGAGCAATTAAACTTCTGTTTTTAGATAGTTCTAAAGTCTTTTTGTTTTGTTGTTGAATATCATTATCAATAAAATTAATAGGAAGCTGTAAACGTCCTATTCCGCTGGTTATAACAGTTTTTTCATTGTTAGAAATGCCTAAGAAAGCGTTAAAACGACGAGCAAGAATTTCAAAATCTCGTCCTCCAAACTCATCCGAAGTATCAATACAAGCCAAATGCCAAATCAAGCCCACTTTATCAGGGCTTTTACTATCTACTCGAATAGCACGACCACGCATTTGGTTTGAAGTAACAAACGACCCCACTACTGAAGCCAAAATTAAACTGTTAATCGAGGGAGCATCCCAACCTTCTCCTAATAACGATTTTGTACCCACTAAAATTTTGATATGTCCGAGTTCAAAAAGCTGAGTAATGACTTCAACAATACTATGTTTAGATGAATTTTTAGTGGTAAGAATTACAAACTCAGTATCCGATTTTAAAGGAGTGTAATTGTAGTTATCAATAGCATCAATTAAACCAAGCTTAGTAATATTACTACTATGAATAATTACCAAACTACCTGTAAGAACAGCCAAACTATTTTTGTTTTTAGTAGTTGTTCTAACATGATGAAAAATAGGAATTACTCCTAGTTTTTTAATTTCTTTTATTTCAGCTAAAGTAGCGTTTAGGTATTCTTTTCTAATATAATCCGATAAAATAACACAACGTAATTCGTCTTGTAAATTTTGTTGTTCTTGTTGAACAATTGCGGTAATACTTTTTAATTTACTCGGACTATTACTGAGTGATTTATACAAAAGTTCACTCCCTATTAAATTAACTTTGTTGTTACTAAAAACAGCTAGTTTTCGAAGCTTTTTTTCTAAAACATCTAAATAAACTTCATCTTCAATAAGATTTTCACGATCAGTTACCAATAAGTGTTGAAACAAAATTTGAACCCATTCATTTGTAATTGAAGGAAAATCAATCTCTTCATCTTTATCAAAACCTAATACACGCAGTTTTTCAAAAGGAATCCTTTCTCCTGCTTCGTGTAAAAAGATTAACATAGAAGAAAAGAAATCAGAATACTTGTAGAGCTCTTCTAAGTTTTCCTCTGTTTTCGCATAAAATCGATGCTGCTTTAGAAAAGAAATAAATGCTTCATCTTTTAAAATGTCAGTAACAAACTGAGCAATTTTTAATCGGAAATCGGTAATAAAGTTGATTCCTTGATCTTCTGGCTTGGAAAGAAAAACTAAATCTTGATGCGGACAAAGATTGTGTTCTTTTACTAAATCAGGAACTACAATTTCATCGTCAATTTCTCCGCAAAGCTTAAAATATTTTTGAATTTCTGAGTTTTCACTATCGTAGGGTGGAGTGGCAGTTAAAGCAACAACCGTTTGCATGTGTTGCTCTTTTAAGTCAAATAAACATTTCCACCAAGCATTTTTTAAATGGTGAGCTTCATCTAATAACAAAACTTCTATTTGATGTTTTTTAAAGAAATTATAATAAGTTTCTTTTGTTTCAAAAGACTTATAAAAACTGTGTAAAGCCTGGTAAGTAGAAAAGGTAATATCAGAAGGTTGTTTAATATCAAATGAAAGCTGTGTGAAATTACAATCGCTAGTAAAAAAGTTTTGCAAACGATCTTCCCACTGATTTCTAATGGTTAAAGTGGGAGCTAAAATCAGTGTTTTTTTTCCGATTCGTTTAATAATTTCTATTCCTAAAATGGTTTTTCCCGAGCCAGGTGGTGCAACTATATGAAAATGATCATCCTGTATATGAACTGAAAAATTTTGAAGCACTTTTGCTTGATAAGGTCTCCAGTCAAATAAGAAGTTAAGTTTGGTAATAGCTTCGTTCAACAATTTTTAATTAGGTTAAAGAGTTCAAAAATAGAATTTTGAGTTAACAAACAAAACTTTAATTTAATATTAGATTATTCGTAACAATATCTGTTTATTATAGAGATAACAATAATCTAACTATGATTTTTCAGAGTTGAATTGAGGATAATTTAATTGCAAAAGAAGAAATCAGAAATATTTAACGGATAAAATCATGAAAAAATCGTTGCTTTTTAGTAACTTCGCAAGCGTTTAAAATTATACACTATGGCTAGATACGAATTGAAGTTGCCTAAAATGGGCGAAAGTGTTGCAGAAGCAACAATAACTTCTTGGGTAAAAGAAGTTGGAGAAACTATTGATATAGATGACACCGTTGTTGAAGTAGCTACCGATAAAGTAGATAGTGAAGTACCTAGTGAAGTAGAAGGGACCTTAGTTGAAATCTTATTTGAAAAAGATGCTGTTGTGCAAGTAGGAGAAACTATTGCAATTATAGAAACAGAAGGAGAAGAAGCGGCAATAACTGATGCATCTAAGAAAGAAGAGGTAAAACCAGAAACTGTTGCAGCAGTAGAAAAAACAGTCGAAGTAGCTAAAGAAACGGTAGCTACTACAATCGATACATCCTCAAGTGATCGTTTTTACTCACCATTAGTAAAGAGTATTGCGCAAACAGAAGGAATATCTGTAGAAGAGTTAGAAATTATAAAAGGAACGGGTAAAGAAGGAAGAGTTACTAAAAATGATATGTTATCATATTTAGAAAATAGAGGAAGTCAACCTAAAGTTGCAACACCGGCTTCAACAGAAAAGAAGCCAGCAGCTCAACCTACACCAACGCCAGTTTCATTAAGCGGTCAAGATGAAATTATAGAAATGAGTCGTATGGGGAAATTAATCTCTAAACATATGGTTGATTCTATTCAAACATCGGCACACGTACAGTCGTTTATTGAAATTGATGTAACGAATATAGTTAATTGGAGAAATAAAGTTAAAAATGCCTACCAACAAAGAGAGGGAGAAAAGTTAACATTTACACCAATATTTATGCAAGCTGTAGCTTCTACAATTAAGAAGCATCCAATGATAAACATTTCTGTTGATGGTGATAAAATCATTAAGAGAGGGAATGTAAATTTAGGAATGGCAGCTGCTTTACCTGATGGAAATTTAATAGTACCAGTAATTAAAAATGCTGATATGTTAAATTTAGTGGGGATGACAAAACAAGTAAACGATTTGGCAACCAGAGCACGTGCTAATAAGTTAAAACCAGACGAAATTCAAGGAGGAACTTATACGGTAACCAATGTTGGTAGTTTTGGAAGCATTACAGGTACTCCAATTATTAATCAACCTCAGGTTGCAATTTTAGCTTTAGGAGCTATTGTTAAGAAACCTGCAGTAATTGAAACTCCTGAAGGAGATTTTATAGGAATTCGCCATAAAATGATTGTTTCGCATTCTTACGATCATAGAGTGGTAAACGGAGCCTTAGGAGGTATGTTTATAAAAACATTAAAAGAAATTTTAGAATCTTGGGATATAAATCAAGATTTTTAAAAAATAAATATTAATATTTAAAAGGCTTAGGTAAATACCTAAGCCTTTTAATTTTTACCTATATTAGCTACTTAAAAGTATAATAGAAATTAAAAAAGATGAAAAAAATTTTAATAGCACTTTTGTTAGGGGTAACCATAATAAGTGCAGCACAAGAAAAAGTGTTACTTCGTTTAAACTATGAAAAAGGACAGTCATATACTATGGATATGAATATGAGCCAAGTGATAGGCATAGGTATGATGACCAACGATATGCATATTCAAATGAAGTATAATATTACTGGTGTTTCTGATAACACCTATGAAAGTAGTGCACAAATTACTAAGATGGCGATGGATATGAAGCAAGGAGGAATGAACTTATCCTATGATTCGACCAAAAAAGATGAAGAATTAGACGAAGCTGGAAAAATGATGAAGGCTAAAATGCAACCAATGTTGTCTGCTACAATTATAACAAAAGGAGACAATTTAGGGAACATTATAGAAACTAAAGTTGAACCTAGTACTATTCAAGGAGCTAAAGATTTTGCAAAACAATCAGGGAGTGTAATTTACCCTAAAGAAGCTGTTGCAGTAGGTGATACTTGGACAAAAACTAAAAATGATGGAACAATGAATTTTAGTTTTATCTATAAAGTAAAATCAATTACTTCTAAAAATGTTTTAATAGATATTTCTGGAAAAATAACAGGAGCAGCAGATGGTGATATTACCGGTGCTATGGATATCGATAGAAGTACTGGCATGCCTTTAGAATCAAAAATTAATATGACGATGAAGGTTCAAGGACAAGACGCAACAACTAATATGACAGCCAAGTTTACGAAAGGTTAAAAACATACCTCATAAAGTTATTTGAAAAGCTCAGAATTTATTCTGAGCTTTTTGGTATGCTAAAAACAGTTAAAATACTTGTTTTTAATATGTTGTAATTTGTTAATTTTGTAAAACCCTCATTATACTTCTCGCAATGGGGTAGTTTAGAATACACTATTCAAGCAAACCCATAATTACATTTTTTCAATCATAACTAAAACTAACTATTATGAAAACTGTTAAACTTATGCCATTAATGGGGTTTTTATTATTTATGCTTATCCCAATATCTGCCTTTTCACAAGAAGAGAATCAACGTCCAGAGTATATAACTGTCACGACAGGACACTGGAACCTTAACTATGAAAATTTTGATAAAGAGGAATGGATTGCTGTAGAAAAAGAGTTTTTAGACAATGTGGTAAAGAAGAATGAATTTATCTTAAGATCATTTGTGTTTTTACATCGCTTTACACCAGATAATACAGAAATAGTTTTTGTAACTACATACTCTTCTTGGGATGCTATTGATAAAGCTTATAAAAAAAGTGGAGAACTAATAAATAAAGCTTGGCCAGATAAAGATAAAAGAGAAGCGTACTTTAAGAAAAAAGAGGCGTATTACATACCTAACCATTCAGATGAGATTTATGTACCTATAGGTGGAGCAAAAATCTTGCAACCAACAAATAAAGAGATGATTTGGTTAGTAGTAAAAGGACATTTTGCTTTTCCAGAAGATGGCTCTATGGAAGAATACGATGCATTATCCAAACAATATTTAGATAATGTTATTCAAAAAAATGAATTTATAAAAGGATTTTACCAGCATACACATGCTTGGGGATCAGATAGAACAGAATATACCAGAGCTTATGTAGTAGAGTCAATGGCAGATTTAGATAAAATGAGAAAAAAGAGTGATGAACTTTTTAAGGAGCATTGGTCAGACCAAGCTAAAAGAAAAGAGTATGGAAAACAAATTGGAAAATATTTTACAGGGAAACACGGAGATTACATTTACACATCAGTACCAGAATTGACTAAATAAATATATACAGAAAGAGCTCAGGAATTTCTGGGCTCTTATTTTTTATGGAAAAACCACCAATTCATATCTCTTGAGAGTTTGTACCCTAATTTTTCATAAAGTTGTATTGCAGGGTTTCCTTTGTTGGTATGCAAAATAGGATGTTTTCCAGCGGTTAAAATTTCTTTAGTAACATGTTGAGAAAGTTGTTTAGCAAATCCTTTTCTGGTGTATTTAGGATGGGTAACTACAGCGCTAACTTCAATAAAATCATTGGTTTGCATCCGTTGTCCGGTTACAGCAACAAGCTTTTGGTCTTTAAAAATTCCAAAATACTTCCCCATATCAAAAGTTCTTTTCCTGTAATAACCTGGCATTACTAACCATACTAGATTAAAAATGTCATCAACGTGTTTTTCAGTTAATGGTATTATTTCTTCTGTAATATCAAAATCTGTTAAGTTTTCAAGTACCATTTGGCAGCCATCAATCTTTTTATATAGAAGAATTTTGTCTTTATCGTAGGTAGGGATTTTTGTTTCAGAAACTAAAAAGAATTTATCTGTAAGCGTTGCATATTCATTCAGGGCATTTGCAGTTTTTGAAGCCTCTGTAAAAGCACCGAAAGGACAAATAGTAGGATTATAAAACTTTACGTTATCATAATTAATAGCAAATTTTTCATGTGTTTCACACAACGAATGCCAAACAGGATTTTCAAGTTTGTTATCCATTATAAATATTGGTTAAAGCTGTGACTAAGTCTGAAAAAATAAAATTATAGCTGCTATTTGTTTTCTTAGAAGAAACCCTGCTTCCTTTTAATAAAATATAAGCCATTTCACCTAAAGCGGCTTTTAAAATAAACGAAGGAGCATTCATAGGAAGTACGGGTTTATTGATAACCTTACTTAATACCTTCGTAAAATTTTCATTGGTTTGATGTTCAGGAGCAACAGCGTTATAAACTCCAGTAAAACTGTTGTCTTCTATTGCTTTTGTATACAGTTCACATAAATCAACAATATGAATCCAAGGCATGTATTGTTTACCATTTCCTAAGGCAGATAAAAACAAAGGGGTATTCATTTTTTGCAATGCACCACCATTTTTTGAAAGCACGACACCAGTTCGTAAAATTGTTATTGGAATGTCAATATGTTTAAATTGATGAGTAGCCGCTTCCCATTTTACACAAATTTTAGAGATAAAATCATTTTCGGGCTTATCTTTTTCTGTATAGATCTTATCAGAAGTAATTGCTCCATAATACCCAATACCAGAAGCAGAAATAAACTTTTTAAGAGGTATTTGATATTCTTGTACTTTATTAAATAGTAAAGTAGCTGTTTTTACACGGCTATCAATTAATTCTTTTTTTCTTTCATTGGTCCAACGTTTATCAGCAATTCCAGCTCCAGCCAAATGAACAATATGACTCACATTATTAAAAGCATCTTTATCGATAAACCCTTCTTTAACATTCCAACGAAATTCGTTATTCTTTTTTGGGGTTCTGGTAAGAATGTTAACGACATGTCCTTTGCTAGTTAACTTTTTAGTTAACTCTTTTCCAATTAAACCAGTTCCTCCTGTAATTAATATAGTCGCCATAGTACTCAAAAATAAACATTCATTTTTAAAAAAATGAGGCGAGTAGAAGAAAGATTATAAAAAAATATTCATCATACACCCTAGTAAAATTAAGGCTTATCAGTCTTTCGTGAAAAAAAGTTTAAAAAAAAGAAAACCACTATTATCATTTTCTCGTAAGTAAGGTTGAATGAGTAATTAACTTTAAAATTTACAACCATGAAAAAAATGAAATTAATTATTGGAGCTAGTGCTTTAGCATTAATAGGACTAGTTTTATTGGCAGCCGATCACATTGACGCTCCAAACGTAACAGGAGGTTCAAGTGATATTACAGACTATTACGCCTTCCAAGGAGAAAATACAAGCAATCTTGTATTTGTAGCAAATATCCAAGGATTGTTAAGTCCATCTGCTACAGCATCAGCGAGCTTTGATGAAAATGTATTGATAGAGTTCAATATTGACAACAATGACGATAAAGTTGAAGACTTGGTAATTCAGGCAATTCCAAGAGATGGGAAAATGTACTTTTTTGGTCCCTATAGTCCATCAACAACAGGTTTAAGTAGTACGTTACCACAAGATGGTTCAGAATACGGGGTGTCTATAACACCTTACGGATCTAGTGCTATTATTGGAAGTAAAGGAGGAATGCAATTTTTTGCAGGACCTAGAGACGATCCTTTCTTTATGGATTTTGCTCAATACGGTGAAATCATCGCAGGAAATGCAGGCGGTTTTAACGATCCTGGGGCGGATACTTTTGCTGGTACAAATGTATTATCGGTAGTAGTAGAGGTACCAAAATCTATGATTGGAGGTTCAGGAACCATCAATACTTGGGTAGAAACTAAAATGAAGCAGTAAAAATCAATCAACTTTAAAAATAAAAGACATGAAACTTAACAATATAAAAATTTTAGCAATTTTAATCCTATCAACTTTTGCTTTAGCAAGTTGTAGTGACGACGATAACAATGTACCGCCAATGGCTTCTATTGATTTTTCAGGAAGTTATATGCAAAAAGACCAAATGGGTAGACCAGCAGTGAACACAGTTTTTGTAAATAGTGATATGAAAGATGCGTTTAACGTTACAATACCGTCTGAACAAGGAGCAAACTTCGCTGCCATGTTTGAAGCGAATTTAAAAGCATTAAGTCCAGCCTACGCAAATGATGGTGATGCAAATGCATTAGGTTTAGATGCTGCCACTTTTGCCAGCGTTTTAGCAACTGACGTGCTAACTGTTTCATTAGATGGTACAACAACTTTTTATGACGGTACTAATGTGTTAACAGGGAGAGCTTTAGCAGACGACGTAATTACAGTTGAATTATTATTGATTTTTGGAGGGGAAGATTTTTCCGAAAACCCAACATTGTCAGATGATCATGTAGATGGAAATGATAAAGACTTCTTAAGTTCTTTTCCATATTTGGCAAGTCCTTGGTAGAACGGGATGACTAACCCTCCTAGGGGTGAAATTGGTTGCTTTTTAGCAACCAATTTTTAAACAAATTACAAACTAAAAATCCTTCTAAAATGAAAACTATTAACCTAATTATATGTGCTATTTTAAGTAGCGCCATAGTGAGTTGTACCACTTCAAAAACAACAAAGGTAGCTAACCAAGAAGAGTATAATAAGTACTTAGAGAATACGATGACTGCTTCAGAGTCGTTAGCGCAAAAAGAACTAAACTTTTGGCAGAAAAAACTTAATAATCAGCCAACACAATATCCGTATTTAAGCAAAATAGCAAAGGCTAATACGTTACTTTTCTCAGAAAAAGGAACTATTTCTTACTTGATAGAAGCGGAGAAAAAGCTGTTACAAATTAATCAAAAAACAAATTATAACAAAGCTTCATATTTACGATCATTAGCAAGAAACTATATTTCTCAACACCGATTTAAAGAATCGTTAGAATTGCTAAAAAAAGCAGCAATAAATGGAGAGAATTTAAAAGCGACTCAAAAAATGCTATTTGATGTTTATTTAGAGTTAGGAGAACCTAACAAAGCTTCAGAATATTTAGCCAAAATTGAGGATTATGCCGACTTTGACTACTTAATTAGAGTTTCTAAATGGCATGATTATAAAGGAGATTTGTCTTCTGCAATTCGTTTTATGGAAAAGGCGATGAAAAAAGCTGAAGAGGCAAATAACAAGGAATTAAAAGCTTGGAGCTATACTAATTTAGCTGACTTTTATGGGCATAACGGTCAAATAAAGGATTCTTATAATTTATACTTAAAAGCATTAGAACTAGATAACAGTAATGCGTATGCAAAAAAAGGCATTGCTTGGATTGTATATTCTCATGATAAAAATGCAGATGAAGCACTACGAATTTTAGATATCATAAGTGACGAACATTCCTCACCAGATTACTATTTGTTAAAGGCAGAAATAGCTGAGTTTAAGAATAATTTAACAATGAAAGAAAGTAATATAGAGGTATATTTATCGGCTGTGAAAAATAGCTTGTATGGTGTAATGTATCATCAGCATTTAGCGAAGTTATATCTAGAAGAATTTAACGATACAGCTAACGCATTATCGTACATAGAAAAAGAAATTGAGAGCAGGCCTACGCCACAATCATACGATTTACTAGCTTGGTATTATTACAAAAATAAAGAGTTTAAAAAAGCTTTAGAAGTAATTAATACACATGTAGTAGATAAAACTTTCGAGCCCGAAATACAATATCATATAGCTGAAATTTACAAAGCAAATGGAATTAATGATAAAGCTATGGCTTTAAAAGATGAGTTGCTAGAAAGCTCTTTTGAATTAGGTCCGTTGATGACAGAAAAAATTTTAAGTATATAGTTAAACCCCAGTATTTTGAAAGCAAATATTTTATTTTTAGCATTATTGCTAGGTAGTTGTCATGTATTTTCGCAACAATTTAAGGGAAAGGTATTTAATACTAATAAAAAGCCTTTAGAAAATGTGTACGTATACAACACTACCAGTAATAGTCATACACACACGAAAGTTAATGGAGATTTTATCTTAGATAATTCAAAAGTAGGAGATATTATTGAATTTGGAATTTTAGGATATAAAAAAATCAAGCTACAATTAGATCGTGATGATTTAAGATCATCTAAAGTAATTGTCTTAGAAATGAAAAGTTTTTTATTAGATGAAATGGTACTGTCTAATAAAAGAGATCCATTACAAACAATTGTTAGAGTTGATTTAGATAAAAAACCAGTAAGTTCATCTCAACAAATATTACAACGAGTACCAGGGCTTTTTATAGGTCAACATGCGGGTGGAGGAAAAGCAGAACAAATATTTTTAAGAGGTTTTGATATCGATCATGGTACTGATATAGCATTGTCGGTAGATGGAACACCAGTAAATATGGTTTCTCATGCACATGGACAAGGGTATAGTGATTTACACTTTATTATTCCTGAAACGATTGAAAAAATAAACTTCGGAAAAGGGCCTTACTACGCTAGTAAAGGTGATTTTAATACCGCTGGATATGTAGATTTTAAAACAAAAACATATTTAGAAAATAGCGAAATTGAAGTTGGTATAGGGCAGTTCAATACTTTTAGAACTTTAGGAATGTTTAATTTATTAGACAAAAATAGTACTGATAATGCCTATGTAGCTATTGAATATTTAGCAACAGATGGTTTTGTAGAGTCTCCTCAGAATTTTAGCCGAATTAATATTTTTACGAAATATAGAACTTTTTTAAAAGACAATAGTAGTTTATCATTATCAGCTTCACATTTTACGAGTAAATGGGACGCTTCTGGGCAAATACCACAAAGAGAAGTTGATAATGGAAATATTACTCGTTTTGGTTCAATAGATGATACTGAAGGAGGAACAACCTCGAGAACAAACATAAATTTAGAACACTCAAAAGTTTTAAAGAATGATATTAGCGTAACGTCAAATGTTTTTTATTCGAACTATAATTTCAATTTATTTTCAAACTTTACTTTCTTTTTAGACGATCCTGTAAACGGAGATCAAATAAAGCAAACTGAAAATAGAGATATTTTTGGGTTCAATACACAGTTTAAAAAGAAGACATACGTGTCAAATACACCTGTAGAACTAACTTTTGGAACAGGGTTACGCGCTGATATCGTAGATAATTTAGAGCTATCACATACGCTACAAAGAAAAGAAGTATTAGACCAAATTCAATTAGGAAAGGTAAACCAAACCAACTATTACGCTTTTGTAAATAGTGAATTTGAGTTTGGGAAATTTATGGTGGCACCAGCGTTACGCTTAGACTATCTAAAATTTAACTACAATGATTATTTATTACAAGAGTATAAAACATTTTCGGAATCGCAAGTGGTTGTCAATCCTAAAATTAATCTAACCTATACTCCAAACCAAAAAATTCAATGGTTTTTAAAATCAGGAATAGGGTTTCACTCAAATGATACTAGGGTAGTGGCAACACAACCTAATAAAAAAACTTTGCCTAGAGCCTACGGTGTTGATTTAGGAACAGTTTGGAAACCTACTTCAAAAATAGCTATAAATTCAGCAGTATGGTATTTGCTTTCAGAAGATGAATTGGTATATGTTGGAGATGCAGGTATTGTAGAGCCTTCAGGAGAAACACAACGGTATGGTATCGATTTAGGTCTTAGATATCAATTAACAAATTGGTTATATTTTGACAGCGATGCTACTTATACAAAAGCCAAAAGTATTGAAGCCCCATCTGGAGAAAACAATGTTCCTTTAGCTCCTAAAGTAACTGTAACAGGAGGCTTATCTGTAACTAATTTTAAGAATTTTTCAGGAGGAATGAATTACCGATATATAGGAGACAGACCAGCAAATGAAGATAATTCAATTGTAGCAGAAGGTTATTTTGTTACCGATGCCAATGTTAGCTATAAAGTAAATAACATAACATTTGGGGTTGCTTTGGAAAATATTTTTGACGTAGCTTGGAACGAAACACAATTTGCTACAGAATCAAGGCTACAAAATGAACCCAACCCTGTAGAAGAAATTCACTTTACACCAGGAACACCGTTTTCTGCTAAAGCCACCATACGATATTCTTTTTAAAAAAAATGATAGTCCGGGGGGACTTCATGAGTTGTCATTTTTTTAGAAGGATTAATGGCAACAAAAATATAGCCGCTTTAAGCGGCTATATTAATTTATGAATAGATTGTTGTTTATACTGCACCCAGAGTGTATAATTGTTCTAAAGTAGGTGTTTCACTTCCACCGGCTGGCTCTAAAGTTATACCAAAAGCTTGTGAATCATTTGGGTTTTCAATAGTGAATATTTTAGTATCACTAGCTGTAAATTGATCTATAGTTCCTAAGCTAGTAGGAGCCAAAGGATCAAGTTTTAAAGACCATACTTGGTACACCTTTCCTTCTGGAGGATTGGGTAAACCTTGAACATCTAAATATATATTTTTTGAGCTTTTGTTCCAATATACTTTAGCATAGGCTTCAGGATACACTTTTTGTCCCTGTAATGGAACCGTAACTATTTCTTTGCTTCTTATTACTGCTAAAAGTTTTTTGTTTTCAGCTAAATCAGCATTAGTTTTATCTAATTGAATTTCATACTGCTCTTTTGATTCATTAATTGTGTCTATTTGACCTTGTAAATTAGCACTCTTATTTAACGATAAAATTAAAGTACTCCCAACTACTAAGGCAGCAGCCCACCCAGTATAAGTTACCCAATTATTTTTTGATGTTCGTAAAGGAATTGTGTTGGCTGAATTTTCTTTTTCTTGTAACATTTTTATTAAAACGTCTTTAAAAGAATTTTTAGCATTTTTAGGAGCAACATGAGAAGTAAGTATAGAAATAGACTTTTCAATTTCTTTTACCTCTTCTAAAATCTCAGGATGTTCCATCATTAACCCATATACTTGCTCATTTTCTTTATCAGAAAGAGCCCCAGCTATATAGAGTTCTAATATTCCAGATTCTATGTGTTTGTTTGTAGCCATTATTTAAGCATAAGTCTTAATTCGTTAATACAATTTCGGCTTCTTGTTTTTACAGTACCAAGGGGTATTTTTAAACTTTCAGAAACTTCCTTTTGTGTAAAGCCTTTAAAATAAAGAAGCTCTATAACCTTAATACAAGTATCTTTTAACTTGTTTACAAAGTTTTTTATACCAATTGCATCTGTTTTAGAGTCCAAACTATCGTGGTTCTCTAATATATCTACGAAAATTTCGGCATCAAGGTTTTTTGAATTGTTCTTAAAGTTTTTAGATCTTGTTTTATCAATAGCAGCATTTCGGGCAATATTGATAATCCATGTAAAAAAACGTCCTTTTTTCTCAGAATAAGTGTTTGCATTATTCCAAGCTTTTATAAAAACATCTTGTGTTATTTCTTCAGCTACCGTCTGATCTCTAACAATATTGAAAATTACACCAGTAACGCTTTGTTTGTACATTTCGTAGAGGCTTTCAAAAGCTTTTACATCTTTGTTTTTAAAATTTTTAACGAGGGATTCTAGTTGCATATAGTTTATTGATTGGAGTACAAAATACTAAAAATCATTTAGAATCTACCTAAATATCCTTTCTATTAGGTTTATTACATGGTAATTAAAAGTTAGTTATAAGTGTGTGGTAAAAAAGAAACCCCATCATTTTGTAATGATGGGGTTGTATGATGGTTATTAATACTATTATTTTACGTCTTTAAGAGTATTATTAATTAACAGTTTTAATTGATTTTTATGAGCTTTTGTGGCAATATTTCCAACACCATTACTTACCCATGACTTAATTCTATTTAAGTTATATAAGGCCATGGCTTTAGAAGCATTTGTATATTTACTTTTTTCATTAACCATTTTTAATAACATCTTAGTATACTCTGTTTGTAAGTTTTGGCGGAAAGAGTTGATATTGGTATTTACATCCACCTTAAAAATCGCATTGTTAAGGTCTGTCATAAAAGTAGCCAGTTTATACTGATTTCCATACAATTCTGAATCAGAAATTCTTTGCAAAGTGTTTCTGTGTAAAATATGGTTTAGCACTCTTTTTTGATAGCTTAATACTTCTGCATGAATTTTAGGATCTTCAGACCTTGCAAAGAAGTTAAAACCACGTCTTTGTTTTGCTAAATAATTGTATAAATCTTTAGGAGCATTAAAGGCATCTGGAGCAAAAATGTAAGTTTTTAAAGCGTCCATAGCTCTTTTTTGATCTGCTAAACTAACAGGTGTGTATGGTTGACTAGCATTTTCCTGACCCGACACAGCTCTGTCTACATAAACACCACCTATAAACCTAGAAATTACATCACCTGCTCTAGCAGCTTGACCATTTAAGATATAATAAGCGTTTCTAAGCTCTTCATAAGTTTGTCCTTCTTTTGCAAAACGCTGTTTAATAGTAAACATCATGTTATTAGCCAGCTTAATGCGGTCAATTGAATATTTGATTTGATCGTTTGATAAATCACCTGTCATTACACGAGGATCTATCGCTTTACCAGGAGAACGCATATCGTCTGCATCATTACCAAAAATTAATTCTGGTTTTGTTGATTGCGCTAATAACGCATCCATCTCAGCTCTGTTCTTAAAAGGAGTATAACCGTATTGGATAGCCCAAATATCATAAGGTCCTACCGCAGTATCGTAATATTGTCCTTGTTTACTTCTATCAAGTGTTAAATTGATAGCGGCATAGTCCATAACAGAACCAGTTAAGCATTTTCCTTTTATAAAATCAGCATCGGCTAATTGCTCAGGAGAAAACAACTGACTTGCTTTCATATTGTGGTTTAAACCTAATGTATGACCAACTTCGTGCATGATTAATGATTTCATAGCTTCTCTTTTCATACCTTCCATTGCTAAATCAGATGCACCTGTCGCTGCTAAAACCGTCTTACCAAACATGGTGTTTTCATGCATTAAATGACCTGCTGAACAGTACATGTGGTTGTTTTCACTTGTAAAAATAGCACGTGCCTCTTCTTCCGAAGAAGCTTTAGACACCTCTCCAAATATTTTATTGTATTTCACGCGATTGGTAAAATGAACGTATTCAAGCATGATGTCAGCTCCTAAAATCTCACCTGTTTTTGGGTTTACAAAACTTGGTCCGTAACCACCAAATGGAGGGTTAGGAGAAGAAGTCCATCGCAACACATTGTAGCGAACATCGCCAGCATCCCATGTAGCATCCTCTGGTTGAACTTTTACAACCATAGCATTTTTGAATCCCGCTTTTTCAAAAGCCTCGTTCCACGCTAAAACACCTTCCTTTATAGTTTCAATAAACTCTTTAGGTGTTGAGTTCTCAATCCACCAAGTAATTGGTTTTACAGGTTCTGAAATAGCTAGCTCAGGATTTTTCTTAACAAGTTTCCAACGGTGTATAAAATCTCTATAATTCACTGTTTGTGTAGAGGTCATATCGTTAGTATTGGTTAAAAAATAACCTACTCTAGGGTCATCCATTCTCGCTTGGTAGTTGTTTTCAGGAAGGTTCATAAACGTATGAAAAACCTTTATAGAAATATATCTACCATCTTTAATGGCTGTAGATCCTTGGTTTAAAACTGTAGGGTTGTTGTACACATATTCAGTTTTAAGATTGGTGTTTTCAGGATAGTTTTTTATGGTGTTTATTTTCGACTTGTTTTTATCGAATCTACCTAATTTAAATGCAAAAGGTGAACTTTTAGGGAAGTTTGGAGCTTTAATTCGAGTAAATGCTTCAGAAATAAATAAAGGATTAGCATCGATTAAATATTCTCCTTTTTTCTCATCAGAGGCTAAAATTTTAGTGCTGGCTATAATCGCATCACTAATATTCGCCTTCGCCGACTTAGAAATCGCATTGTTTTCATCAAAATAAAATGAAGTATTAGGAGCAACAAATTCAATTTTATTGAAGTGTTTTTTTATGTTGAAAATACTTGAACCTCTATAAGCCCCTCTAAAAGCACCTGCTTCTGTAACACCGTCAGCAATTTGCGAGAAGTAAATAAAGTCTTTATTTAACTGTTCTTTCTTCAGTAATAATTTAACATCTCCAGTAACAGAGTCTTGGTAAATAGTAAATAGACCGTCTAATTTTTTACTGCTTTTTGTTAAGCTTTTAATTGTTTTTTGGGGTTTCTTTTTTGATGCAGAAGAAACTTCTGTTTTAGCTTTGTTCTTTTTCTTTTTCCTTTTTTGAGCATTCATGTCTTGTATGCCCATTATTGAAATGGTTAAAAAAAATAAACAAACTAACTGTAGTTTTTTGGTAAACATAATAATTTGTTTGAGTTGATAAATAATAAGAGTAGCAATTTACTTTTATTATTGTTTAATATTGTTAATTATATTATAAAATTTAACAGTTTATTTAGACTTTATGTTGGCTTTGCACAAACGAATTACTTCGTGAATTCGTTTAGTTCTCGTAGTTTCTCTTTTGGCTTGGTGTACCCAGTATAAGTAGCTCTTACGATAGGATGGAGCAAAGTTTTGATAGTTGTTAAAAGCAGTTGGGTTTTTATCAAATTGAACCTGTAAATCATTAGGAATAATTAAATTTTCTACAGTGTCTAAAGCATTCCAAGAGCCATTTTCTTTAGCAATTTTAACTGAAGTAATTCCCGAAGCATGCATTAAATTGGAGGCAGTCAGCTCTTTGATGTATTTTTTATTTAAAGCACTCCAAACACTTTTAGGTTTTCTGGGGCAGAAGTATTGCCGTCTTTTACCATCGCCTAAACTTTTCACAGTACTATCTATCCAACCAAAGCACAAAGCTACTTTTACAGCTTCTTCCCAACGCATACTAGGTATGGCTAAGTCAACTTTGTATAAAATTAAATGGACTCCATCACTTTCATTATGATTATCGAATAACCAAGCTCTCCATTCCATATGTGTTTTAAAATATAGATGAGGTTTATTGTCCATTTTAACGTATAATTTTTGAAGGGAACGAAACGATGCTTTCATGTCCGTTTTTACCTACAGCACTTACTCCAAAGAAATAGTTATCTAAGACAATTCCCTCTAAGGTAAACTCAGTAATATTTTCTACATATTTAAAGTTATCCCAAGTAGGAGAAGTGGTATCTCTCCAGTAAATTTTATAGCCTTTGGCATCATTTACCTTATCCCATTTAAGTTTGACAGATGCTTCAACAATACCGCCAATTCCTACATTTTTAGGCGAAGGTGGAGCAGCAGCAATGCTAGCTAAATTGATAGCATTTACAGCTGTTAATTTTTTAGCATATTCAAAATTTACAAATTGTAAGCGATCTCCGTATTCAATACCATTCTCAGTTCTAATGTCTTGGTGTTGTTGCGTATAGTTTTCATGTGCTTCCATAATTCGAATACCCGCAAAACCAGCATCGTTAAAAGGTCGGTGATGCCCGCCACGACCAAACCTATCTAGGCGATAAATCATTTTCGGATTCATTTCAGGCATATACGTTTTGGTAGTTTTGTATATATAACGTGCTAGCTGACGTGAAATTCCGTCTACCTCACCACCGTAAAAGCGACGCGCTTTTCGTTGACGTTCAGTTTCGGTAGGAGGCACAGGTTCAGAAAAGATTCTAAACGTACGATTATCAATTACGCCGTCAACACCTTTAATATTTCCAATCATATCATTATTCATAACCCCCACAATATTCCAGTTTTTTTCCTTGGCGTAGGCAGCCAATCCTTTTCCACCAAACAAACCTTGTTCTTCACCAGACAGTCCTACGTAAATAATACTATTTTCAAAGGTATAGTTACTTAATACACGAGCAGCTTCAATAGTACCCGCCATTCCAGACGCGTTGTCGTTAGCCCCAGGTGCATCATCGGTAAAATTATTAGGATCGGAAATTCTTGAATCAATATCGCCACTCATTACAATGTAATTGTTTGGATATTTAGTACCTTTTTGAATAGCCACTACATTTACCACCCAAACATCTTTAGTAATTCTAGCATTGGTTCCTTTTTTTACCAAGTCTTTTTGATAAAATACCTCTAGACAATGATTACAATCGGAAGAAATTTTATCGAATTCAGACTTAATCCAACGACGTGCTGCACCAATTCCACGCGTATTAGAAATGGTATCGCTTAATGTATGACGGGTACCAAAGTTAGCTAGTGTCGTAATATCAGCTTTAATTCTGTCACTAGAAATAGCATTGATAATATCGTATATTTTTGTATCGGTTTGCGCTAATATATTGGTAGAAATAAGTAAGAATAGTATGGTGAATTTTCTCATGTTAAGGAATTTAGTTTACTAAATTACAAAACAAAAAAGAGAATAAAATTAGCTTTATTCTCTTTTAACATATTTATTCAAGTACGTGTTTATTTAAACAAACTTTATTCGTTGTCTAATTTTTTAGTTTGATTGAAACCGATTAATAAAGCGCCGCCAGCACACAGAAAAATAGAAGCTACAAAGAAAACCTCAGCATCAATAGCATCTACTGGGCGTGTTTCCCATGGACCATTATAACCAAAGAGAGAACTTAAAATAACTCCTAATAAAACGCCAACACCTATTCCCATAGCTAATAAGGCCAAGTTTAAGATAATAACTCTTCCTGTTAGTGTAGAACGTTTTTTTTCGCCTTGCATAAAAATTTTGGCATCTACACCTTTTTCAATTAAAGCTAAACGTTCTTTATTTCTTGTTGAATAGAATAGATAAAAAATTCCGAATATTACTGCAAACAAGAACATAAATACAATTGCTACTTCCATATTTTTAAGTTTAAAATGATTATTTTTAATGTGTTTGCAAGTATGACAGTTGTACTTTAAAAAAGGTTACAGAAAATTTTTACTTTTTTTTAAAAATACTTGTAACCTTTTCTAAGATGGTACAGTCATAGTATAAAATGACTATTATTAACGATCAAACGTACATAGATAAAATTCTTAAAGGAGATACGAACGCTTATGCTTTTTTAGTAGAAAAGTATAAAGTAATGGTGTTTTCGTTAGCGTTAAAAATGGTAAAGAGTAGAGAGGAAGCTGAAGAGATATCACAAGATACTTTTATCAAAGCTTATAGAAATTTACCTAAGTTTAAAGGGGAGTCAAAGTTTTCTACTTGGCTGTATAAAATAACGTATAGAACTTGTTTAGATAGTTTGAAAAAGAATAAAGAAAAATACATAACCAACCCAATTGATGAGGTTGTCATCAACAGAATCCAATCTACGGATGGTATTTTAGAAGGTATTGAACAAAAAGAACGAGCACGAGTAATAAATAGTTGTTTGTTAAGTTTACCAGAAGAGGAGCGTTCCATTTTATGGATGTTTTATTTTGAAGAACTAAGTTTGAAGGAAATCGTATCGGTAACTGATTTTTCTGAAGCGAATGTTAAAGTGAAATTACACAGAGCGAGAAAGAGTTTACTGAATATAGTAGAAAAAAAAATAGCACCAGAATTGATTGATCATTATGGAAGAAAATAAAAACATAAAAGAGTTAGATGCTTTTACCAAAAAGTATATCAACGAAATAGAAGAGGAAGCACCGTCTATTGATTTTACTGCAAATATTATGGGTGCTATTTTAAAAGAAGAGGAATCCTCTATTTATAAAGCGACACCATTAATTTCTAAAAAAGTATGGGGTGTGTTAGCTAGTGTGTTAGCTATTAGTATGTTGTTTGTGTCAAAAGGAACTTCATTGAGTTGGTTAAAAATACCCAAGATGAGAATAGATTACTTATCAACTATTCAAATACCTAATTTATTTGAAGGTATTACAGTATCTAATTTAATGCTGTGTGCATGTTTCTTTTTTACCCTAATGGTTTTTGTGCAAATTTATTTTTTAAAAAATCACTTTACTAAAAGGTTAAAAATGTAAAATATTGTTAGCGAATAAACCTAACCACAGCAATTTTTCCACTAACTATTTCATAAATGGCAATAGCTTGAAAAGTAGCTCCGTTTGCTGTAACTTCTTCTTCATCTATCACCACGTTTCCTTTAACTATTCTACTAATAATCTTACAGTGTAAATCTTTTGTGGTTTCAAACTTAGGAGCATATCGTTTGCGCATTTCTTCAATACCTTCATATTCTAATTTATTTGGGTAACTGTACACTTTTACATCTTTAGCGTAAGGTTTTAAAAAAGCTTCTATATCTCTTTTATTATAAGCCTCTAATTGTTCTTGCGCTAAAGTTCTAGGAGATACTTCTGCTACGATTGCTAGTTTTGTTCCTTCAGAATTTGCCATAATTCTTGAAATATTATTAATGTTTTCATTTTTAAACTGGTGAAAAACAGATACCTTTTTGTTAGTTCTAGGGGTGTATTGAAAAATCATGTTCTGATAAGCAATTAACAACCTACCATCAGGAAGCCAACAAACATCTTGACTGGTTCCCGTAGAAACGATTTTTTTAGTTTCTTTAGAAATAGGATTTAATGACCAAACTTCCCATTTTTTACCATTTTGTTTCATGAAACTAACTAAGTTAGAGTTTGGAATTTTATGAAATGAACGTCCAGTTTGTTTAGCTACTGAGATGTTTGTGTTCTTTTTTAAGTCACTCATATAAAGTTCAAGAGTATCATTTACAATTACGGAAGAAATTACAAGGTTTTTAGTATACCACATTGGGTATGCTACTACCAAGTCTTTAATTAGTTCTTTACTTTTACCTGTTTTAAAGTTATATTGATAAAAACGTTGTAAGCCATTATCATCTAAACGTACAGCAGAAACATCTTTTGAGTTGGGAATTCGTTGCGGAGAATATTCGCCTCCATTGGGCGTATGATTCATAAAGCTCTTAGTTCCGCTATTCATAGAATATTTTACAATATCGGTTTGTCCATTTCTATTGGAAGCAAACAAAATGGTGTTGTCATCATAAAAATAAGGTTGGCTATCGTACCCATCATTATTTGAAATGTTTTTTCCATTGGTCACTTTCCATTTTCCGTTTTCAGAATTGATATCAAATAAATGAATTTCGGTATTTGTTTGAGCAAAAGTAAAGGAAGTAATGAATAGGGAGTATAATAGCTTTTTCATCTGTTTATTTTTATCGTTTTTTATTGGTCACACTTTGGCTGCGCTCAGTACAGGAATGTAATTTACCAACAAAGATATTGATAGGTATGAATATTCCTGATGGCTCATTTCATAATGCATAAATTGAGGTCTAAAATACTAAAAAAGTCCGCTCTAAATAGGTAGAACGGACTTTTTATGAAGATTTACAAAGTTACTTTTGAGAAGCTATCCACTTGTCAATTTTGTTTTCTAAAAGTGCCAACGGAATACATCCAGTTTCTAAAACCTGATTATGGAATTCTTTAATATCGAATTTATCACCTAATTCCTTTTTAGCCTTAGCTCGTAATTCACGGATTTTTAATTGTCCAATTTTATACGATAATGCTTGTCCTGGGTTCGCCATATAACGCTCAATTTCAGAGATAATACTTGCTTTACCTTCTGCTTCGTTGTCTAATGAATATTGAATTGCTTTTTCACGACTCCAACCTTTAGCATGCATTCCTGTATCGACTACTAAACGAATTGCTCGATGCATTTCCATACCTAACATTCCGAAGTATTGATAAGGATCGGTATATAAACCTAATTCTTTTCCTAAATTTTCAGTATACAATGCCCAACCTTCACCATAAGCACTGTACCATAACGTTTTTCTAAAATCTGGTAAGTCTTTATTTTCTTGTGTTAATGAAATTTGATAGTGATGACCCGGAATCGCCTCGTGTAAAAACAACGCTTCATCAGAAAATACGTTGTATTTAGTAGCATCAGGAATTGGCGTATAGAAAACTCCTGGACGAGTTCCGTCTAAAGAACCCGGGTTGTATTCAGCACTGGCAGAAGCTTCTCTGAATTTTTCAGTTTGCTTTACCACAAATGGAGTTTTTGGCTTGTTCCCAAATAACTTTTCCAATTGTGGCTTCATTTTTTCGTGAATCGCGTTAAAGTTATCAATAATTTGTTGCGGCTCTGTATATGGCATTAACTCTTTGTTATTACGAACAAAATCAAAGAACTCTTTTAAGCTTCCTTCAAAACCAACTTGCTCTTTTACTTTTTCCATTTCCGATAAAATTCGAGCGACTTCTTTTAGCCCTAATTCATGAATTTCATCAGCAGTCATATTGGTAGTCGTATAATTTTTGATAGCGTGTTGATAGTATGCTGTTCCGTTAGGAATATCAGAAATACCGCTACTTTCTCTACCAGCAGCTAAATAATCATTTTTTAAGAACTCATACATAGCTTTGAATGACGGAATTAACTTATCATTCAATATATTGGTATACGCTTCTGTTAATCTAGTTTTATCAGCATCAGAAAAATCAGCAGGTAAAGCGTTTATTGGAGAATAAAATAAATGTTCAGAAAAATCGGTAATTCCTTCAGAAGACTTTTTTACAACGGTTAAGCTTTCAAATTGAGGAATTACTTTTTGAATTAATGATTTAGGTAATACATATCCTTCATTCATTCCTTCTTGCATGCGTTCTTTAGCCGATTGCAGCCAGGTATTGTATTGGTCTAATCTACGTAACCAATTGCCGTAATCTTCCACTGTTTTAAAAGGTTGTGCGCTACTACCACTTGCCAATTGACCCATGGTAAGGTTAATTGTCCACATTTGGTTAATAGGCATTAATAAGTCGTTTTTATAGCTAGCTTGCGCCAATGCCATATCACAGTCCCAATCTAATACCGCTTTACTCATTTGTTGACTTTCGGTTAAGTCAGCATCTGTAAAATTGTTAAGTTTAGCTTTGTAATTTTTGAAAAATTCATTGTTTTTCGCTTGATATTCGTCTGACAATGTGTTAGGAAATTGATCGTTAAAACGATTGTCACCTGCAAAAGTTGCGCTTACAGGATTTAATTGTAGTTTTCCTTCGTTATAGTCTTTTAGTAACTGGTTAAACTCCGTGTTTTCAGGAGTAGGAGTGTTCAGCGTTTCTTTTTTTTCTTGTTTGCAAGAAGCAAGAAGTGTAGCCGTAGCTACTATGGTTAAGAGGATTTTCTTCATGGTTATATTTTTGAATGTGAACAAATATACCAAAAAGAACATCTTAGCTTTGTTAAAACTAATTGTTCTTGTAGTACCAAAAAGGGATTTGGGCTACATGCTCAAGTTTTTCTTTTTTTGTTGTTGTATTTAACACTTTCCTATGAATAGAAATTAAATGTTTTCCTTCTGTAATACCTTTTAGAGATAAAATGTTTTCAAACCCGAGTTGTTTATTTGTTTTAACAATTATAAAGTTAGAAGGCATTTGTAGGCTATCTATTTCAATTTTGTAAGACTCATTAAAAGCAGCTAGGTATTTGCTGTATATACTATCTTTTTTGGCAGAATATCCTTTTGATTTAGTGAAAATTTTGTACAAATTACTTTTTAAGCCTCTTTGATCTTCACTTGGTTTTAAGCTTGTATTCCTATTTAAAATAAAATCTTCAGTTTTCTTTTTAAAGGGAATAAATAGTGTAGTGTATGGTTTGTTAATTATCTTAGTTGGTATAGCTACATCTTTAACAAATTCATTCTTTTGAAGTAAATCTAAATAGTTGTTATTTCTAATATAATTCATTGAAGAATATGAATCAATTTCTAAATAATTTGACCTTACATTGTTTAAACTACTAATATAAAATATACACATGTATAAAGGAAAAAGTATGAAGGCAATTCTTCTTCCGAACTTATTATCTATAAGATTATAGAGTAAAGGTCTGTATAAGAAAGAAAGAGTAAGAATACTAAAGACTTTATAAATAGGCA